>JANMJI010000086.1:0-7286 GCA_031371275.1 Betaproteobacteria bacterium | reverse complement strand
GCCACATGTTTCATCACTTCCTGGCCGCTGTCGTGCAACGGGCGGTCGTTGTGCTGGAAGTGCCGCAGCGTCAATGAACGATCACCCCGCAGGTTGACGTTCCAGACCTGGATGTTCGGTTCACGGCTGCCCAGGTCGTACTGGTGGCTGAGCGCTTCACGCACGCGTTTGTAGCCGGCGTCGTCGTGAATGGCGCTGACTTCGAATTCGTTCTGCTTTTCATCGTCGGTGATGGCGAACAGCCGAAATTCACGCATCAGCTTGGGGCTCAGGAACTGGCCGATGAAGCTCTCATCTTTGTAATTGCGCATGGCGTGGTCCAGCACCGGCAGCCAGGGTTTGCCGGCGATGTCGGGGAACCACTGGCGGTCTTCTTCGGTGGGCGCTTCGCAAATGCGTTTGATGTCGGTGTACATCGCAAAGCCCAATGCATACGGGTTGAAGCCCGAATAGGCGCGGTGCCCCACCGGCGGCTGGTAGATGACGTTGGTGTGTGACGTGAGCCATTCGATCATCACGCCGTCGGTCAGAAAACCGTCGTCGTACATGGTGTTCAGCAGCTTGTGGTGCCAGAAGGTGGCCCAGCCTTCGTTCATCACCTGCGTCTGGCGCTGCGGGTAGAAGTACTGCGCCGCCTTGCGCACGATGCGCACGATCTCGCGCTGCCAAGGTTCCAGCAGCGGCGCGTTTTTCTCTATGAAGTACAGCAGGTTTTCTTGCGGTTCGTCAGGGAAGCGTTTGGCCTCGGGCGTGGCGCCTTCTTTTTCTGCGCGCCGCGGCAGCGTGCGCCACAGGTCGTTGACCTGGCGCTGCGCATAAGCCTCGCGGTCGATGCGTTCGCTCAACTCTTGCGCCAGGCTTTTGCGGCTGGGGCGGCGGTAGCGGTCCACGCCGTGGTTGCTCAATGCGTGGCAGCTATCGAGAAAACTTTCCACCGCATCCAGCCCGTGCTTTTCTTCGCAGGCCGCAACATAGTTCTTGGCATAGACCAGGTAGTCGATGATCGACGCCGCATCGGTCCACATGCGAAACAGGTAATTGCCCTTGAAGAAACTGTTGTGGCCATAAGCCGCATGCGCAATCACCAGGGCCTGCATCGCCAACGTGTTTTCTTCCATCAGGTAGCTGATGCAAGGGTTGCTGTTGATGACGATCTCGTAGGCCAGGCCCATGTGGCCGCGCTTGTAATTCTTCTCGGTGCTGATGAATTCCTTGCCGTAACTCCAGTGGCGGTAATTCACCGGCATGCCTGCCGAAGCATAGGCGTCCATCATCTGCTCGGCAGTGATGATTTCCAGCTGGTTGGGGTAGGTGTCCAGCCCGAAACGTTCGGCCGTGGCGCGTATGGTGCGGTGGTAGGTTTCGATGAGATCGAAAGACCAGTCGCTGGGCGCGGGCAGGTGTTCGCCGGGCCGGGCGGCCAGGGGCAGCGGTTGGTCAAGCGCCAAAGGTTTGTGTTTCATGCAGCGACCTTCATTCGGTGACTTTCATGCGGCTTTTGCGCCTTCCTTTTTGAACAGATCACGGAACACCGGATAAATTTGGCTGGCTTCCGTGGCCTTGCGCATTGCAAAGTGTTTGTGGGCTTCTTGCAGATGCATGTATTCGTCCCACAGGTTTTGTTCTTCTTCGGCCACTTGCACATAGGCAAAGTAGCGCACCAGCGGAAGAATCTTGTCGTTCAATAGCTCGCGGCAGCGCCCGCTGTCATGGTGCCAGTTGTCGCCGTCGCTGGCCTGCGCGCCGTAGATGTTCCACTCGGCCGGGTTGTAGCGGGCGCGGATGACTTCTTCCATCAGTACCAGCGCGCTGCTGACCACCGTGCCGCCGGTTTCGCGGGCGTGGAAGAAGTTTTGCTCGTCCACCTCTTGCGCTTGCGTGTGGTGGCGAATGAAGACGAGGTCTATCTTTTCGTAATGCCGGGTGAGAAACAGATAAAGCAAAATGAAGAAGCGCTTGCTCAATTCCTTGCGGCCTTCGTCCATCGAACCCGACACGTCCATCAGGCAGAACATCACCGCCTTGCTGGTCGGCACCGGCACCTTCACGCGGCTGCGGTAGCGCAGGTCAATCGGGTCGAGGTAGGGGATGCGTTCGACGCGCGCGCGCAATTGCCCCACCTGCTCCAGCAGCAGCTTGATGGCCGCTTCGGCCATGGCGTCTGGGGGCCGCAACAAGGCTTGCGCTTGCTCAAGCTCTTCTTCCAGTTCGTGCAGTTCGCGCCGCGGCCCGGCGCCCAGCGCAATGCGGCGGCCCAGAGCACCGCGCATGCTGCGCACCACATGCAGGTTGTTGGGCGTGCCGTCGTTGCTGTAACCGGCGCGGTGGCTTTTCCACTCGGGCACCTCAGCCAACTGGTTGCGCACCAGATGCGGCAAGGCCAGGTCATCGAAGAAGACCTGCATGAACTCTTCTTTGCTCAGCGCAAAGACAAAATCGTCTTCACCTTCACCCTGGTCGCCGGCCTGCCCTTTGCCGCTGCCGGGGCCGCCCTGGCCACCCTTGGGCCGTTCGATGCGGTCGCCCTGGATGTATTCCTTGTTGCCCGGGTGCACGACCTCGCGCACACCGCCAGCGCCATGGCCGAAGACGGGCTCGGTCAGGTCTTTTTTGGGGATGTGGATGTCTTCACCGCGTTCCACATCGCTGATGCTGCGGCCGTCAATGGCACGCTTCACCGCCTCGCGAATCTGGTCCTTGTGGCGGCGAAGAAAACGTTCGCGGTTGCCGATACTTTTGTTCTTGCCGGCAAGCCGTCGATCGATGATTTGCTGCATCGTGGCCTTTGTGGTTCAGCTCGACTTGCGCACGCGCAAATACCACTCGCACAACAAGCGCACCTGCTTGGTGGTGTAACCCTTGGCCACCATGCGGGTGACGAAGTCTTCGTGTTTCTTGGCTTCGTCGGCGCTGGCCTTGGCGTTGAAGCTGATGACGGGCAAAAGCTCCTCGGTGTTGCTGAACATCTTCTTCTCGATCACCACGCGCAGCTTTTCGTAGCTTGTCCACACCGGGTTCTTGCCCTGGTTGCCGGCCCGCGCGCGCAGCACGAAATTGACGATCTCGTTGCGGAAGTCTTTCGGGTTGGCAATGCCGGCGGGCTTTTCTATCTTCTCTAATTCGGCGTTGAGAGAGCCGCGATCGAAGACTTCGCCGGTGTCGGTGTCGCGGTATTCGTGGTCTTGTATCCAGTAGTCGGCGTAGGTGACGTAGCGGTCAAAGATGTTCTGGCCGTATTCTGAATAACTCTCCAGATACGCGGTCTGAATTTCCTTGCCTATGAATTCTGCATAGCGCGGGGCCAGCAGTTCCTTGATGAAGCCGACGAACTTGTCTTCGGTTTCCTTGGCGAACTGTTCACGCTCAATTTGCTGTTCCAGCACGTACATCAGGTGCACCGGGTTGGCGGCAATTTCGGTGCTGTCAAAGTTGAAGACCTTGCTGATGATCTTGTAGGCAAAGCGCGTGCTGACGCCGCTCATGCCTTCGTCAACGCCGGCGTAATCACGGTATTCCTGGTAGCTCTTGGCGCGCGGGTCGGTGTCTTTCAGGTTCTCACCGTCGTAGACCAGCATCTTGGAATACAGGCCACTGTTCTCAGGCTCCTTCAGCCGCGTCAACATCGCAAACTGGCTCATCATCTTCAACGTGCCCGGCGCGCAGGTGGCTTTCGCCAGGCTGCTGTTTTTCAGCAGCTTTTCGTAGATCTTGATCTCTTCGCTGACGCGCAGGCAGTACGGCACCTTGACGATGTAGATGCGGTCAAGAAAAGCTTCGTTGTTCTTGTTGTTGCGGAAAGTCTTCCACTCACTTTCGTTGCTGTGGGCCAGCACCACGCCGTCAAACGGGATCGCTCCAAAACCTTCGGTGCCCTTGAAGTTGCCTTCCTGCGTGGCCGTCAGCAAGGGGTGCAGCACCTTGATCGGCGCCTTGAACATTTCCACAAATTCCAGCAAGCCCTGGTTGGCCAGGCACAACCCGCCGCTGTAGCTGTAGGCGTCGGGGTCGTCCTGGCTGAAGGTTTCCAGCTTGCGAATGTCGACCTTGCCGACGAGTGAACTGATGTCCTGGTTGTTTTCATCACCCGGCTCGGTCTTGCTGATGCCCACCTGCTTCAGGATGCTGGGGTGGCGCTTGACGACCTTGAACTTGCGGATGTCGCCGCCGAATTCGTCCAACCGCTTCACCGCCCACGGTGACAGGATGCGATTGAGGTAGCGACGCGGGATGCCGTATTCACTTTCCAGAATGGCGCCGTCTTCCACCGCGTCGAACAAACCCAGTGGGCTTTCGTTCACCGGGCTGCCCTTGATGGCATAGAAGGGCACTTCCTGCATCAGCTGCTTCAGCCGTTCGGCGATGCTGCTTTTGCCGCCGCCCACCGGGCCCAACAGATACAGGATCTGCTTCTTTTCTTCGAGCCCTTGCGCAGCATGGCGGAAGTAGCTGACCACCTGCTCGATGGCGTCTTCCATGCCATAGAACTCGGCAAAGGCGGGGTAGACCTTGATGACCTTGTTCGCAAACAGGCGCGAAAGGCGTGGGTCGTTTCGGGTGTCCACGGTGGCCGGCTCGCCGATGGCGCGCAGCATGCGCTCGGCGGCGGTGGCATAGGCCAGCGGGTTGCGCTTGCATTCGGCCAGGTAATCTTCAAGCGAGAATTCTTCTTCGCGCGTGCGCTCGTAGCGTGCGGCGAAATGGCTGATCACATCCATCAATGCCTCCGGTTGCCAGGGACGGCGGAGAGGACGATCCTCCCCTGACCGCGCCTGGGAAGTTCTGATGAAGTCCCGGCTTAACGGGCCCAGGCTCCATCAGAGCTTTCCGGTCACTGGTGACGCGTCAGTGACGCGTCAGTGATGCGTCAATGCTGCGTCACAAGCGGCGGCGTGAAGTCAGCATGGTTCATTCTGCGCCCGGCAAGGGGCCGAAGAACAGGGCCTTGTGTGGCCAGTTCCGCGTTCTTGCCACGGGCGTGCGCTTGACCTTGGGGCATCCGCAAGACCCATGCCCTGCTGGCCCCGCAAACGAGCGGCACACCTGGGTGCTCAACGCGGCAGGGCTTGAATTGGCTGACGTGACCTGCGCACCGCTATGGAGCGGTGCGGCCCAGCAAAGGTTCCGGCGCGGCCCTGCAGCGGACAAGCTGCCGCGGCTTCAGGCTTCGCTGACGCCGAGTTTTTCCAGCAGCCCGTTCAGTTCTTCAAGTGAAGCGAAGTGGATGGCGATTTCGCCCTGCTCGCCGCGCGCGGTGCGCTTTTGCACACGAATATCCACCGTGGCCGTGAGCTTGTCGGCCAGGCGTTCTTCCAGACGCAACAGGTCACGCGGCTTGCCGGGTTTGCGCCGCGCAGGGCTGTCTTCGCGGCCGGGCACACTGCGCGCCACCAGGCGTTCGGCTTCACGCACGCTGAGTTTTTTGGCGCTGATTTCGTGCGCCGCCATCACCTGCTGCGCCGCGGGCAGGGCCAGCAGCGCGCGGGCGTGGCCCATATCCAGGTCGCCGGCCAGCAGCATCTGCTGCACAGGCTCGGCCAATTGCAGCAGGCGCAGCAGGTTGCTGGCAGCGCTGCGCGAGCGGCCCACGGCCTGCGCCGCCTGTTCGTGGGTGAGCTTGAATTCGCTCACCAGGCGCTGCAAGCCCTGCGCTTCTTCCAGCGGGTTCAGGTCTTCGCGCTGGATGTTTTCTATCAGCGACATCACCGCGGCGGCTTCGTCGGCCACCACCTTCACCAGCACCGGCACCACATCCAGCCCGGCCAGGCGCGCAGCGCGGAAGCGGCGTTCGCCGGCGATGATTTCGTAGTCGCCTGCGCCTGCGCCATGCCCCACAGGCCGCACGAGGATGGGCTGCATCACGCCCTGGGTCTTGATGCTTTCGGCCAGCTCGTACAGCGAGCCCTCGTCCATGCGCGTGCGCGGCTGGAACTTGCCGCCGCGCAGCTGGTTCAGCGGCAGGCTGCTGGGCAGCAGGTCTTCGGCGGCGCTGTCGGGGGCTTTGGGGCCGAGCAGGGCCTCCAGGCCCATGCCCAGGCCTTTGGGTTTTTTGGTGATTGCCATGGGGCGCGATTGTGGCTTGTGGGGTTGGTGGGTCGCGCAGCAGTGCCGCTCATCTGAATTACCACGTAAAAAGTAAATTTGCGGGGTAAGATGCTTCGATGGCGCTGCCATCAGCCCCCCCTCGCCGCTGTTCAGCCTGCACGAACTGGCTTTCCGCACGCAATACGCAGAGCTGAAAGAGCGCAGCGCATCGACTGGCCCTTTGTTGCCCGGCACGCCCGGCCGCCTGGTGCTGCGCGAAGGCACGGGGCACGGCTATTGGTACCGCAGCTACTACCCCGTTCCAGGCACCGAAGCCGAAGATTACGTCTGCAAGGCCGCTGACGATGCAGCGCTGCTGGCTGCGCGCCAACAAATCGAGTTTTCCGACTGGGCCATGCGCCAGGTGCGCGACCTGCGCAAGCTGCAGTTTCAAGTTACCGACAAAGCCACCGCCCGCGTGCTGGTGGAGCTGCACAACAAGGGCCTGTTTGCCGGCGGCTTGGTGGTGGTGGGCACGCTGGGCTATATGGCTTGGCTCAACGAGCTGGGCGCCAAGGCGATAAGCGCGCGCACGCAAGACATCGATCTGGCGCGCCGCCAGGCCCTGAAGCTGGCCACCCCACAGTCGTTCCTGCAAACCGTTGAGGCCACGAAACTGAAGTTCTTCCCGGTGCCTGGCACGCCCAACGGCACGCCTTCAACCGCCATCAAGCGCACGGGCAGCGAGGGCCTGCGTGTGGATGTGCTGGCGCACGGCAAGGTGCTGGGCCAGGTGGTGCCGGTGCCCGAATTGCAGTGGCACGCGCAGGCCATACCGCACTACGACTATTTGTTGCGTGAACCCCGGCCGGCCGCACTGCTGGCCGGCGGGCACTGCATCCCTGTGAACCTGCCCGCGCCCGAACGCTTCATGTGGCACAAGTTGTATTCCAGCGCCGCGCGCAACAGTTTTCCTGAAAAAGCACAGAAAGACCAGATGCAAGCGGCCACGCTGGCGGCCGTGCTGGTGGAGCAGGAAGACGCCGTGCTGTCCGAAGGCCTGGCCGATGCACCGGATGCGATGGTGGCGCTGGTGCGCAAGCGGCTGCCGGCGCTGAAGCGCGTGCTGGCGCGGCACGCGCAGGCGCTTCAACAGTTGGAAGAGGGCTTGAGCCGCTAGAAGCGCGGACGGCCAGCGCCAGCGGCGCGGCGGCTGGCCGGGAACAAAACGTCGCGTTCCAGGTAAGTTCGCAGGCGCAGGATGC
>JANMJI010000055.1:0-9001 GCA_031371275.1 Betaproteobacteria bacterium | reverse complement strand
TACGACTACGCCACCGGCGTGGGCGACCCCAACTTCACTTCGGTGGTGCTGCCCGACGTGGGCGACGGCCAGTTCACGCTGGCCTTCACCGACATCAACGGCGCCCACACGGTGGGCCTGGCGCACGGCGCGCAATACTTTTTTGGCGCCGGCGGTGTCAGTGCATTTCGGGTGTCAGGCATCGAAACCAGCGCCTTGCTCGACCCCGCCAACGTCACCGCCTTCATCACCGGCCTGACCTTCGCGTCCAACGGCGCTTTCACCGGCACCATGACGCCCATCACCCAGTTCGTGGCCGATGTGCCAGAACCGCAGGCCTGGGCGCTGATGGCTTTGGGGCTGGCTGGGCTGGTGGGTGTGACCCGGCGACGGGCTGCTTCGGCGCGGCTTTGATTCGGCGTCAACGCGGCTTCAACGCGGCTTCAACGCCGCGTCATCGCGCGTCAAGCAAAGCCTGGCACAGCAACGGCACCACCGAAACCGCATTGCTGGCGTGGGGCACGCAGTCGCTGCTCCAGACATGGCGCACACCGGCGGCACGCACTTGCGCCATCGCATCGCCAACGAACAAGGCATGCGTGACCGCCACATCCACGCTGGCCGCCCCGGCTGCCAAGGCGCCGCGCGCCGCGGCGCACAGCGTGCGGCCGGTGCTGGCCACGTCGTCCAGCAGCACCACGGCACGGCCGGCCACACTCACAGCGGGCAGCGCCACATCCACATCGTGGTCGCCATGGCGTTGCTTGTGACAGACGGCGTGGTCCAGCCCCTGCGCCAGCGCGGCAATGCGCACCCACTGGCCGGCTTCTTCATCGGGCGCCAACAGCAGTGCGCCGGGCACCTGCTGCGCGACAAAAGCGCCCAGCAGCGGCGCGGCCGTCAGCGCCAGGCCGCGGCGGCCGGGCAGCACTTCGTCGAGTGTGGCGATACGGTGCAGGTGGGGGTCCACGGTCACCACGGCGTCGAAGCTGGCGGCCAGCAGCGCACCCAGGTGGCGCTGGCTGACCACTTCACCGGGCGTGAAGGCCATGTCCTGGCGCATATAGGCCAGGTAAGGGCTGACGAGCGTGAGCTTGTGCGCGCCCAGCACGCGCGCGCCGGCCGCCGCCAGCAGCAGCTCGGTGAGCTTGGCGTTGGGGTCTTGCAGGCCGCGCAGCAGCACCACTTCGGCGGGTAGGTTCGGCGGCAGGCGCAGCCGGGTTTCGCCGTCTGGAAAGTGGTGGCGCTGCACGGTGGCCAGCGGCACGCCGAGTGCCGTGGCCAGGCTTTGCGCCAGCGTGCTTTCGTCGTCGAAGGCGAGCAGCATCATGGTGCCAGCTTAACCGCCATCAGGTCGTGCAGTTGCCGCGCCAAGGCACGCCTTTCGGTGTGCGCACTGGCCACCGCCGGCAGCAGTTGCACATGGGCGCACAGGCCGCTGGCCGAGACCACGCGCCAGATGCTTTGCAGCAATGACGTCTCACCGATGTAGACCACCGCTTCGCTGAAGGGCTGGCCGGCATCGGCAAAACGCAGCACCACCGGCTGCACCGGCGTGCCGGTGGCAATCGCCGCCTGCAGCAGGTTCGCGTGAAAGGGCAGCAGTTCGGGGCCGGTGCCGGTGGTGCCTTCGGGGAACACGGCCACCGCGTCACCGGCCTGCAGCGCCTGCGCCATCGCATGCACCACACGCACCGCGTCGCGCTTGCGTTCGCGTTCGATGAACAGCGTGCCGGCGTTGCGTATCAGCCAGCCCAGCAGCGGCCAGTGCAGCACGTCGGCCTTGCTGACAAAACGGGCGTGCGGCACCGCGGCGTGGATGGCCGCAATGTCCAGCCACGAGATGTGGTTGGCCACGATCAGCGTGGCCCCCGCATGGGCCTGCACGCCGCTGACCTGCAGCCGCGAGCCCACGGCACGCAGCAGCCCGGCCGCCCACCACTGGATGCGTGCATGCCGGCCCGCGGCGTCCAGCCCGCCGAAGCGCGACATCACGGCCATGCCGTGCAGCACATGCAGCACCGCACGCAGCAGACGCCAAACGGCGCGCAGGGTTTGCATCAGGGCGTCTGCATCAGGGCATCTGCATCAGGGTGCTTGCATCAGTCCGGGCCGCGCTCAAAGGCCACCGTGCCGGCCACCAGCGTGGCGCGCACGCGGCCGGGCAAGGCCATGCCGGTGGACGCAAAAGAAAACGGCGTGTGCTTGCCCTGGCTGGCCAGGCCTTGCGGTGTCACCATCCACTGCGCAGCGGGGTCGAAGATGCAGATGTCGGCCACGCCGCCTTCTGCCAGGCGCCCGGCGCTGCTGGCCAGCGAACCCAATGCATCGCCCAGCACTTGCACCGGCTGGTGGGTGACACAGCCCAACGAACGCGCCAGCGGCAGGCCGCTGTCGGCACCCCAGCGCAGTGCCAGGCTCAGCAGCAGTTCCAGCCCGCTGGCGCCAGGCTCGGCTTCGCCGAAAGGCAGGTTCTTCATGTCATCGGCCACCGGGTTGTGGTCTGACACCAGCGCGTCGATGCTGCCGTCGGCCAGGCCGGCGCGCAGCGCGTCGCGGTCAGCACCCTGGCGCAGCGGTGGTGTCAGGCGCATGTCGGCGTTGAAGTAGCCGATGTCGACATCGGTCAGGTGCAGCGAGTTGATGCTGACATCGGCCGTCACCGGCAAGCCTTCGGCCTTGGCTGCGCGCAGCAAAGCCACGCCGGCCGCGCTGCTGATGCGGCACAGGTGGACGCGGGCTTGCGTCGCGCGCACCAGCTCGAAGATCGTGTGCAGCGCCACCGTCTCGGCCACCACCGGCACGCCGCTCAAGCCCAGCCGCGTGGCCACCGCGCCTTGCGCTGCCATGCCCAGGCCCAGCCAGGCGTCCAGCGGGCGCAGCCACACGGTGTAGCCAAAGGTGGCGGCGTATTGCAGCGCGCGCAGCAGCACCAGGCTGTCGGTAACGGCCATGTCGGCCTGCGAAAAACCGACGCAGCCGGCTTCGGTCAACTCGGCCATTTCGGTCAACGTCTTGCCGTGCAGGTTGCGTGTTAGGGCGCCAAGCGGAAAGACGCGACAGCGTGACAGTTTGCGGGCGCGGAACTTCAGCATTTCGACAAGCCCGGGCTCGTCCAGCACCGGGTCGGTGTCGGGCGGGCAGACCAGGCTGGTGACGCCGCCGGCTGCGGCGGCTGCCAGCTCGCTTTCCAGCATGCCTTCGTGTTCCTGGCCCGGTTCACGCAAGCGCGCGGCCAGGTCCACCAGGCCGGGTGCGACGACGAGACCCGTGGCGTCAACCACGCGGTCGGCTGTGAATTCGCTGGCCGCGACCACGCTGACGATGCGCCCGCTGGCGATGGCGATGTCGGCGACTTCATCGCGGCCCGATGCCGGGTCGATGACACGGCCGTTGCGGACGAGGATTTTCATGCGGCGTTGCCTGCGATGGTGCTCATCACCGCCATGCGCACCGCGATGCCAAACGTCACCTGCGGCAGGATCACGCTGTGGGCCCCGTCGGCCACGCTGCTGTCAATTTCCACGCCGCGGTTGATGGGCCCGGGGTGCATCACGATGCAGTCGGGCTTGGCCAGCGCCAGCTTGCCTGGCGTCAGGCCGTAGCTCTTGAAAAACTCGCCAGCGCTGGGCAGCATGGCGCCGCTCATGCGTTCGTTTTGCAGGCGCAACATGATGATGACATCGGCGCCTTTGATGCCCTCGGCCATGCTGTGGCAGACGCGCACGCCCATGGCCGCCAAGTCGCCGGGCACCAGCGTCTTGGGGCCGACGGCGCGGATTTCTGGCACGCCCAACGTTGTAAGTGCATGGATGTCGGAACGCGCCACGCGCGAATGCACGATGTCGCCGACGATGGCCACCGTCAGCGCCGTGAAATCGCCCTTGAAGTGGCGGATGGTGTACATGTCCAGCAGCCCCTGCGTGGGGTGGGCGTGGCGGCCATCACCGGCGTTGACGACATGCACATGCGGCGCCACATGCTGGGCAATCAGGTACGGTGCGCCGCTTTCGGCATGCCGCACGATGAACATGTCGGCGTGCATCGCAGACAGGTTGGCGATGGTGTCCAGCAGGCTTTCGCCCTTGGCCGTGGAGCTGGCAGCAATGTCGAGGTTGATGACATCAGCGCTCAGCCGCTTGGCCGCAATCTCGAAGGTGGTGCGGGTGCGCGTGCTGTTCTCGAAGAACAGGTTGAAGACGCTCTTGCCGCGCAGCAAAGGCACCTTCTTCACGTCGCGGTCGTTGACACTGAGAAAGGTGCCGGCGGTATCCAGAATCTGCGTCAGCACGGCCTTGGGCAGGCCTTCAATGCTGAGCAGGTGGATCAGCTCGCCGTGCTTGTTGAGCTGCGGGTTGCGGCGCGACAACATCAAACGCGGTCTTTCACAGCGAACATGAAGCGGCCGTCTTCGGCACGCGCCAGCGAAAGCCGCTGCGTGGCCGGCAGCACGGTGCGCGCTGCGGCAAAGGCCGCCGACATCGGCAGCTCGCGCCCGCCACGGTCGACCAGCACCGCCAGCGTGACGCTGGCCGGGCGCCCGAAGTCGAACAGCTCGTTGACCACGGCGCGCAGGGTGCGCCCGGTGTAGAGCACGTCGTCGACGAGCACGATGTGCGCGCCCTCTATCGCAAAGGGCAGCCGTGTGGGGTCGGTGCCGCCGGCCAGGCCGCGTGCGGAAAAATCGTCGCGGTGCAGCGTGCTGCTGATGACGCCAAAACCCTTGTCGCCGCCAGCCAGACCGAGGTCGCGCTGCAGGCGTTCGGCCAGCCAGGCGCCGCCGCTCCAGACGCCCACCAGCACCGATGCCGGCTGCAACAGACCGCGCACGCCGTGGCGCATTTCTGCGTACAACGCTTCGGCGTCAAGCGCCAGCGTGGTGGTCGTCGTCGTCGTCGTCGTCGTCGTCATCGGGCAGGGTGCGAAGGTATTGATTCAAGATGATGGCCGCCGCCGCCGCGTCGGCATCTTTGGCGCCATCGCTCAATGCTTCGGTCGTGGTGTAACGCTCGTCCACCTCGTGCACCGGCAGCCTGAAGCGGCCGTGCAACTGGCGCGCAAAGCGCTGCGCGCGCTGGGTATTGTCGTGCGCTGCACCGTCGGGGTGAAAGGGCACGCCCACCACCAGGGCGCTGGGTTGCCATTCGCCGATGAGCTTGGCGATGGCGGCAAAGCGCGCGTCACCTTCGGCGGCCAGCGTCTGCAATGGCTGGGCCTGGCGCAGCAAGGTGTTGCCGCTGGCGACGCCGACGCGGCGGGTGCCGAAGTCAAAGCACAAAAACGAATGGGGTGAACGCGGCGCCGGTGGCGGGACGGGCACGACCCCGTCAGGCATGGCCGGCTTCTTGCGAAAGCATGCGCGGGTCTATGCCCAGCAGCGCCAGCGCCCTGTCGTAGCGCTTCTCGATCGGCGTGTCGAAAATGACCTTGGGGTCGGCGTTCACGTTCAGCCAGCCATTGCGGCCCATCTCATCTTCCAGCTGGCCGGCTTCCCAGCCGCTGTAGCCCAGTGTCACCAGCACCCTGCCCGGGCCGCCACCTTCGGCCATGGCTTCGAGCACGTCTTTGCTGGTCGTCATTTCCAGCCCACCGGGAATGGACAGCGTGCTGTTGTAGTGGCCGCGGCCTTCGCCCTGGCGCTCGTGCAGCACAAAACCGCGTTCTGTCTGCACAGGGCCGCCGAAGTAGACCGGCTGGTCGGCCAGTTCTTCGCGGTCGAGCAGCAACTCGACCTTCTCGAACAGCTTGCGCAGCTTGATGTCTATGGGCCTGTTGATGACCAGACCCAGGGCGCCCTTGGCGTTGTGTTCGCACAGGTAGACCACGGTGCCGGCGAAGGTTTCATCGGCCATCCCCGGCATGGCAATCAGGAACTGGTTGGTGAGGTCGATGCGGGGGCCGGAGGGCATGCAGCGATTCTATTCCGCGGGCACACTGGGCGCCGTGCAAAAACACCTTGTCCGCCCGCATCAACCCTTGCTTGACCGCGCACTCGTCTGGCTGCGCCGCGACCTGCGCACCAGCGACCACGCCGCGCTGCACCACGCGCTGAAGGCCGCGCGCCAGGTCTGGTGCGTGTTTGTCTTTGACCGCGACATCCTCGACGCCCTGCCCAGGCAAGACCGCCGCGTTGAGTTCATACGCGACAGCCTGGTCGGCGTGGACGCCGAACTGTGTGCGCTGGCCGCCGCCCACGGCGTGGCCGGTGGCGGGCTGCTGGTGCGCCACGGCTGGGTGGCCGACGAGATTACTGCCCTGGCCCAGCGCCTGGGCGTGCAAGCCGTCTACGCCAACCACGACGACGAACCCAGCGCGCTGGCCCGTGACGCACGGGTGCGGGGCCTGCTGGCCGCACACGGCGTGGCTTTGCACCTGTCCAAGGACCATGTCATCTTCGAACGCAGCGAGGTGTTGACGCTGGGCGGCGGGCCGTTCTCTGTCTTCACGCCCTACAAGAACGCCTGGCTGAAGAAGTGCGAACCCTACTACCTGAGCGCCTACCCGGTGGCCCCACATGCCGCGGCCCTGGCACCGCGGCCGGTGGATGAAGCCGGCGTGCCGACGCTGCAAGACATCGGCTTTCAGAACACCAACCTGCACACCTTGCGCCTGCCCAGCGGCCCGGCCGGCGCACACGAACTGCTGGATGATTTCCTGGGCCGCATCGACCGCTACCACGACACGCGCGATTTCCCCGCCGTCAAAGGCCCGAGCTACCTGAGCACGCATTTGCGCTTTGGCACGGTGTCGATACGCCGGCTGGCGCGTGAAGCCATGCAGCGTCGCGACGCCGGCGACAAGGGTTCACGCGGCGCCGAGGTTTGGCTCAGTGAGCTGATCTGGCGCGACTTCTACCACCAGGTGTTGCACCACCACCCACGCGTCGTCACCGGCTCTTTCAAGGTTGAATACGACCGTATCAAGTGGGAACATGGCAAGGCCGGCGACGCGCTGTTTGCCGCCTGGTGCGAAGGCCGCACCGGCTACCCGTTGATAGACGCCGCCATGCAGCAGATCAACCAGACCGGCTACATGCACAACCGGCTGCGCATGGTGGTCGCCAGCTTTCTCACCAAAGACCTGGGTATCGACTGGCGCCGCGGCGAGGCTTACTTTGCACTGCACCTCAACGACTTCGACCTCGCCGCCAACAACGGCGGCTGGCAATGGGCGGCTTCATCGGGCTGTGATGCGCAGCCCTATTTCCGCATCTTCAACCCGACCACGCAAAGCGAGAAGTTCGACCCCGAAGGCAAGTTCATACGCCGCTACCTGCCGCAGTTGGCGGCGTTGCCCGACAAGCTGATCCACGCACCCTGGCTGGCGCGGCCGGTAGACCTGGCGGCGGCCGGCGTGGCGTTGGGCAGCACCTATCCGATGCCGGTGGTGGACCACGCCGCGGCACGCGAAATGACGCTGCTGCGGTATGCGGTGGTGAAGGCACCAGGCGCTTGATCGGGTCTGCCGATGCGCCGTTCGCCCCCCCATCTGCGGGGTAGCTCGAAGACGAAGATTTGTTAGGGTTCAGTTCGATGGTTGCGGCCCGCTGATTGATTTCCTGCGCCTTGTGCCCATGCGCCAACTGCCCCAACTGCCCGATCACCGCCCAAACACGGGCCACTCAAGGAAAACCCATGTCGATGTTTTTGCGCCTGCCTTTCAAACCCACCCTGGTCGCCGCCGCCGCCTTGTGCCTGGCCAGCGGCGCCACGCAGGCGCAAACCATCGTCGCCAACTTTGGCGGTTTGAGCCTGACCAACATCACCACACTCAACGGCTTCGGGCTGGCACCGCCGGACACCAACGGTGCCATCGGCGTCAACAACTTCGTCGAGTTCATCAACGGTGGCTACGCGGTCTACAACCGCAATGGCAGCCTGGCCGCCCCGGCCATCTCGGACACGGCGTTCTGGACCAGCGCCGGCATTTCGGCCACGCTGCTGAACGAAGGCCTGTCAGACCCGCGCATCAAGTACGACGCCGCTTCGCAACGCTGGTTTGCCGCTGAAATCACGCTGGGCAATTCATCCTTTCTCAACAACTCGGTATTGGTTGCTGTCTCCAACACCTCGAACCCTTTGAGCGGCTGGAAGGCCACTTCTTACAACGTGGCCGGCGCGGCTTCGTTCAACGACTACCCGACGCTGGGCGTGGATGCCAACGCCATCTACATCGGCACCAACAATTTCGATACCGCCAACTACGTCGGCACTTCGCTCAGCAGCATTCCCAAGTCCAGCCTGCTGGCCGCCACGCCCACCACGGCGGGCATTGCGACCTTCACCCAAGGCACGTCTGGCACGCTGGGCAGCACGCCGCAGGCGCTGACGAACTACGGTACCGGCTACACCGGCACCAAGATCATCGGCAACAGCAACACGGTGGCCTTCAATTCGTTGCGCATGACGACGCTGAACAACACCGGCGCGGCCGGCGCCACGCTGGGCGCCACGGCTGCCGTGAGCATCGCCATCGATGGCCAGGCGACGCTGGCGCGGCAGCCCAACGGCTCGCGCACCATCGACACGCTGGACAACCGCTTCAGCGGCACGGTCTACCAGGTGGGCAACAAAATCTACGCCGCCAACGCTGTCAACACCACCAACCAAACCAGCAGCCAGACAGCCGCCGGCAACACCGTGGTGCACTGGCTGGTGATGGACGCCACCACCAACGCCATTCTTCAGGAAGGCACCCTGAGCGACGGCACGCGCGACCTGTGGCAGCCTTCGATCGCTGCCAACGCCAACGGCGATGTCGTCATCGGCTACAACAAGTCGGGCCTGGACATGAACATCAGCTCGTTCGCTTCGGTGGGCAAGACGGTGGCTGGCGTGTTGAGCTTCACCAGCAACCTGCTGCTGAAGACGAGCACGGTGAACAACTACAACGATGGCTTCCCCGGCACGCCAGACCGTTGGGGCGACTACAGCGCCACCATGATCGACCCGACCGACTCGAACACCTTCTGGACGGTGCAGGAATGGGCCAGCGGCACGACGACCTGGAACACCCAGATTTC
>JANMJI010000052.1:0-2344 GCA_031371275.1 Betaproteobacteria bacterium | reverse complement strand
TCCCAGCGGCGCTTCAACATGCAGCACATCACCGGCTTGCAGCGCCGCCACGCGGCCGCTGAACAAGCCGCCTTCCAAATGCCGCACATGCAGCACCAGGCTGTCGTTTTCGTGCGGCGCATTGGCCATCGAATAGCTGCGCCGCTGGCCGTCTTCCAACAGCACCTGCAGATACTGCCCGGCGCGAAACTTCACGCGCGTGCCGGCGGGCAGGCGCAGGTTCACGATGGACACGTCGCTGCACGCGCGCGTGACGCGGTAGACCTTGGTGGCCACACGCTTGGGTGCGAAATGGTCGACACGGCGCCATGAAGCGGGCGCGATGCGCACATCGCTGGCCGGTGTGGCGCGGCACAGCAGCAGCTGGTCTTCAGCGCAATGTTCATTGCGCAGCGCGGCGCCGGGCAGGGCCTGCACATCGCCCGCAAGCACGCGGCCGGCGCAGTTGCCGCACACACCTTTGCGGCAGGAGTAGGGCAGCTCAACACCGGCGGCCAGTGCCGCGTCCACCAGCGTCTGGCCGTCGTTGCAGGCGAAGGCGACATCGCTGCCTTCAATGCGCACCGCAAAGCTCACGGCGCCAGGCCCGCAAACAGCGCCAGCGTGCGCAGCAAGCCATCGGGCTGCGCGATGCCGCGGCCCGCAATGTCCATCGCGCTGCCGTGGCCCACGCTGGACAGCAGCACACCGGCGCCGATGCTCAAGGCACTGGCCGCGTGGGGCGCCAGCAGCTTCACGGGGATGTGGCCCTGGTCGTGGAACATCGCCACATACAGGTCGTGGCTGCGGGTGGACAGCAGCATGTCGGCGCCCGCCGGGCCGGTGATGTCCAGGCCTTGCGCACGCAGCGCCGCCGCGGCGGGCACCACCAACGCTTCGTCCTCGGGCCCGAACAGGCCGCCTTCCGACGCATGCGGATTGATGCCGAACAGCGCCACGCGCGGCTGCAATACACCCAGCCGCTGGCACGCCGCCACACCGGCCAGCGTGGCGCGCTCGATCAGCGCGGGCGTGAAGCGCGCCAGCGCCGTGGCCACGCTTTCGTGCAGCGTGGCATGCACGATGCGCAGGCCGCCGCCCACCAGCATCAGGAAGACCTCGTCGTCCGCCAGCCCGCACACTTTGGCCACCAGCGACGGGTAACCGCTGAAGGCAATGCCCGCGCGGTGGATGGCGGTTTCGTGGTGCGGTGCGGCCACCACGCCAGCATATTCACCCGCCAGACAGGCTTGCAGCGCGGCCGTGGCTGCGGCCACTGCGCTGGCGCCGGCGCGCGCGTCAATGACGCCGGGCTGGTAGGCACCCGCAGCCATTTCACCGGCGGGATGTACGTGCAGTTCTGGCATTAGGTCTTGCAGGCCCAGGCTTTGCGCGGTGCTGGTCAACACATCCGGCGGGCCGAACAGCGTGACCTGTGACCGCCACGCGGGCGCCGCCTGCAAAGCCTTCAACACGATCTCTGGCCCGATGCCGTTGGGGTCACCCAGCGTGATGGCCAACCGAGGCAATGCCAGCCGGGGCAGCACCGCGCTCACAGCGGCAGCGCCAGCAGCGTATCGGTGCGCGTGCTGTCGCACACCACCAGCCGTTCGGCCAGACGCAGACTGCCGTCGGCCGCGCGCACCACGCGGTCGATGTAGATGCCGCTTGCAAAAACCATCTGCTCGCCGGTGTGCATGGTGCGCACCACGACAAAGGGTGTTTCCGCCTGCGTGCCTTGTGTGTCGACCGCCAGCACATGCGGCATGCCCAGAATGTGGCGGTAACGCTGGCGTTCGTAGATGTTGGCCTCACGCAGTGCGGCGATGCGGTCTTCCAGCATCGCGCGTGAATCGGCGTAGACGATGCCCGCAGCCAAGCCCTCGGCGTGGTTCTCGGCGTGGGTGATGCGGTAGCGGCAGCGTTCGGTGAAGAACGCCGGCCACGCCTCCAGCGTGTCGCTGTCGATGGTGCGTGCGTAGGCGGCGTTGAAGGCCGCAAGGTCCAACAGCGTGATGGGCATGCTGTTCATTGCCAAAGCCCCTTCATGAAATTCCCGTCATTAAATTCCCATGTGGCCGCGGTAGGCCTTCCAGAAACCGCGTACGCTGGCCTCGGTCGCACGGCCCTCACCGCCGTTGGCACCGTGGCCGCCCATCTCCAGCACCCCTTCCATGGCGCCGGCACCGGCAATGCCCCGCTGCACAAAGCCGCCCACGGCGCCGTCTTCCATCGAGATGAAACCGGCCGGGCCGATCAGGTTGCTTTGCTTCAGCCGCACCTCGCGTTGTTCGGGCGTGTCGTCGGCGTAGCCCAGGTAAGTCCAGTGCAGGTCGGTGTTTTGCAGGCCGCGCGGCAGCACCTG
>JANMJI010000048.1:0-19798 GCA_031371275.1 Betaproteobacteria bacterium | reverse complement strand
GTGGTGGTGCCGTCACCGGCGTTGTCGCTGGTCTTGGAAGCGACTTCCTTGACCATCTGCGCGCCCATGTTCTGGAGCTTGTCCTTGAGCTCGATTTCCTTGGCGACCGAGACACCGTCCTTGGTCACGGTGGGGGCGCCGAAAGAACGCTCGAGCACCACGTTGCGGCCCTTGGGGCCCAGCGTGACCTTGACCGCGTTGGCCAGGATGTTCACGCCTTCAACCAGGCGGGCGCGCGCGTCGCCGCCAAAAACTACTTCTTTTGCTGCCATGTGTGTATCTCCGGTTCGATTTCTAAGGGCTTACTTTTCGACGACAGCGAAGAGGTCTTCTTCGCGCATGACGAGCAACTCGTCGCCATCGACCTTGACGGTCTGGCCGCTGTACTTGCCGAACAGCACGCGGTCACCGACCTTGATGTTCAGGACGATGAAGTCACCCTTTTCGCTGCGCTTGCCCGGGCCCACGGCCAGGACTTCGCCCTGATCGGGCTTTTCAGCGGCGTTGTCGGGAATGACGATGCCGGACGCTGTCTTGGTTTCTTGTTCCAGACGCTTGACGATCACGCGGTCGTGCAACGGACGAAGCTTCATATCATCTCCTTGGGAGTTTTGGTAAGGCACATTGCGGTGTACTTGGAAAGCTGGCACACACCAACATGCAGGGATCGGTGCTGGCGCGGAACGCTTGGCGACCCGCTTGCCGGCTGTTGGCCGATTGTTAGCACTCAACTGGTCCGAGTGCTAGCAATTGATTATAAGGACGCGCCGTGACACTTCAAGGGGTGCTGTGGCAGCGAAGGCGCAAGACGCTGCGCGCGGGGCGGCAGGCCGCGCCGGGCTTGGCCTTCAGTGACCGCTTGGCGGCGTGTCTTCGCCGCTGGGCGGCGTTTCTGCGGGCATGCGGAACTGCTCGCTGGCCCACGCGCCCAGATCAGCGCTGCGACAGCGCTCGCCGCAGAAGGGGCGCCAGGGGTTGCGTTCGGCGTAGACCGCCGGCTTGCGGCAGTTCGGGCAGGGCACGGTGCGCGTGGCGGCGAGTTTCACAGGCACAACGCCAACTCGAAATCGGTGTCGGTGCCGCAGTTGCGCAAACGGCCTTCGGCGTCGGGCCGCATGAAGCGCACCGACACCATCAGCCGGTGGCCGCTGATTTCGGGCACCAGGCCGGTGTTGGGGGCGATGCGCACACGCATCAACTGGAAGGCCTTGCCCTGCGGCAGGCTTTGCTGGTACTGGCCGCCCACCGCGACCATGCGCTGCGGCGTGCCGCTGTCGCGCAGCAGGCCCAGCAGCACTTGCAGTGCCTGGGCAAACGGCAACAGCGTGACCATCCAGCCCTGCAAATCGGCGCGCCGGCGCGTGGCGTCGTGCTGCTGCCAGGCGTAGTAGGCGGGCAGGTCGAATTCACAGGTGCCGCCTGGAATGTTGATGCGGCTGCGTATGCTCATCAGCCAGTCGTTGCCCGCCAGCACCTGCCCGGCCTTGCCTTGCAGCTGGTTCAGGCCGGTGAAGGCATGGTCGATGCGGGCAGTGACACCGTTGAGCGCATCCTCGGAAATGCCAGGGTGGCCGCGAAAGCCTTGCAACTGCGCGCGGTGGCGTTCAAGCTCTTTCAACAGGTCGCTTTTCAGGTCGGCCCGCGAGGCCACGTCGATGATCTCGAAGAGGGTGACCAGCGCAAAGTGGTGGTCTACCGGCGCGTCACGCGGCACCAGCTGACCCAGGCGGTCAAACAGATGTTCGAGCCGCAGCATGGTGCGAATGCCTTCGTTGAACGGGTGCTCGTATAGAACCAAGGTGGGCTCAGACTCTCAGGGTATGGCGGCAGGGCGGGTGTCGCAACAGCGGTGTTTGATTGTTCCACAGCCCCTCTGCGCAACCGTGTGTGCACCACGCCGGCGGCTTCACGCCCCGTGCAGCCAGCAGGCCCAAAGCCCACTCACTTCGGCTTTTAGCTGTTCCAGGCCCAGTCCTTCATTGAAGATCACCGCGTCTGCCATCGCACGCCGTGCCGGCCGTGTGGCTTGTTGCGCCACCACCTGGCGCGCGGCTTCGGCCGTCCAGCCCGGCCGCTGTGCCACGCGCTGCACCTGCGTGCTTTCGCTGCAGTCCACCACCAGCACCCGCTGCACGCGCTGGCGCCAGTGGCCAGACGCGCTGAGCAAGGGCACGTCAAACACCAGCGGCCGTGCGCCGGCCAGGGCGGCCTGGCGCAGCGCTTCGGCGCCAATCAGCGGATGCAGGATGCCTTCCAGCGTGGTTTTGGCGACCGGGTCGCTGAACACCAGGCCGCGCATGTGTTGGCGATTCAACGCGCCATCGGCTGTCAGCGCCTGGGTGCCGAATGCGGCCTGCACGGCCGGCATGGCGGCACCGCCGGGCAGGGTCAGGGCGCGGGCAATGGCGTCGGTGTCCACCAGATGCGCGCCGCAGTCCACCAGCATGCTGGCCACCGTGCTCTTGCCGCTGCCTATGCCCCCCGTCAACCCCAGGGCGCTGACGCTCAAGCCCAGCCTATCCATCCCAGCGCCGTGGGCAGGCCGGCCAGCATCACCACCCCCCCGCCGCCGGCCAGGAAGGGGCCAAAGGGCACGAAGCGGCCCTGGCGCAGTGAACCCCCGGCCTTCATCACCAGGCCCACCGCAGCGCCCAGCACCGAGGCCATCAGCACGATGGGCAAGATGGCCTGCCAGCCCAGCCAGGCGCCCAGCGCGGCGAGCAGTTTGAAGTCGCCGTAACCCATGCCTTCCTTGCCGGTGGCGAGTTTGAAGAACCAGTACACCAGCCACAATGAAAGGTAGCCCGTGGCCGCACCCCACAGCGACTGCGGCAGCGACAGACCCGGCAACAAGCCCAGCGCGGCTGCCACCAGGCCGGCCCACAGCAGGGGCAAGGTCAACGCGTCGGGCAGCACGGTAGTGTCCCAGTCGATCAGTGACAGGGCCAGCAGCACAGCCGCCACGGCGCACCACAGCAAGGCCAGCGGCTGTGGCCCGATGCGCCAGGCGAGCGCCGCGAACATCAGCGCGGTGCCCACTTCCACCAACGGGTAGCGCAATGAAATGGCCGTGCCACAGGCCGAACAACGGCCGCGCAAAAAGGCCCAGCTGAGCACCGGAATGTTCTCAAACCAACGGATGCGGTGGCCGCACGAAGGGCAGCGTGAAGCCGGCCGCGCCAACCCCAGCGGCGACAGTTCGGCGATGACTTTTTCCAGCCCACCCGAGGCCAGCACCAGACGTTCGGGCGCAGTGCTTGCGAAGACGCGCTTGAACGAATCGCTGTCGGCCAACTGCGCCGCCACGTCGCCCCACCACTGGCGTTCCAGCATCAGCGGCAGACGGTGCACCACCACGTTCAGAAAGCTGCCCACCACCAGGCCCAGCAAGGCCAACGCCCAGGGCGACAGCAACTCCGGCGGCAGGCCGGCCAGCAGCCCCTCCACGCTAAACAACCGCACCCAGCTTAAAGATCGGCAGGTACATCGAGACCACGATGCCGCCGATCAGTGTGCCCAGAATGACGATGATGAAAGGCTCCATCAGGCTGGACAGCCCTTTGACCATCTCATCCACTTCGTCTTCGTAGAACTCGGCGCATTTGGCCAGCATGTGGTCGAGCGAACCCGATTCTTCACCGATGGCTGCCATCTGCAGCACCATGGTCGGAAACACGCCAGTGGCGGTCATCGATGTCGTCAGGGCAGAGCCGGTGGACACATCTTTCTGTATCTGTTCGGTGGCCTGCGCGTAGACCGCATTGCCCGACGCACCGCCCACCGAATCCAGCGCTTCCACCAGCGGCACGCCGGCCGCGAACATGGTGGACAAGGTGCGTGTCCAGCGGGCGATGACCGACTTGTTGATGAGGTCGCCAAAGATGGGAATTTTCAGCAGGATGCGGTCCATCGTCATTTGCATCTTCTCTGAGCGTTTCCAGCTCTCGAAGAAGAAATACAAACCACCACCGAGCAGGCTGAAGATGGCCCACCACCAACTGACAAAAAACTTCGACAACGCAATCACCACCAGCGTGGGCCCTGGAAGTTCACCGCCGAAGGATTTGAAGACATCTTCAAACGCCGGGATGACGAAGATCATGATCACCGTCAAGACCACGAAGGCGACGATGATGACGGCCACCGGATACATCAGCGCCGACTTGATCTTGCTCTTGATGGCCATCGTCTTTTCCTGGTAGATGGCCAGGCGGTCGAGCAGGGCTTCAAGAATGCCGCCAGCTTCACCGGCTTCCACCAGGTTGCAGTACAGCGCGTCAAAGTGCAGCGGGTGCTTGCGGAAGGCCGACGACAGGCTGGTGCCGGTTTCGACATCACCCCGAATGTCGTTCAGCAGCTTGGTCATGCGCGGGTTGGTGCTGCCGCGCGCGACGATGTCGAACGACTGCAGCAGCGGCACGCCGGCCTTCATCATCGTGGCCAGCTGGCGCGTGAAGATGGCGATGTCTTTTTGCTTGATCGAACGCCCGCCACTGCTGCGGCGCTTCTTCACCTTGTTGACCAGGATGCCCTGGCGGCGCAGGCTGGCGTTGACCACGGCCTCGCCGCCGGCGCGCATTTCGCCGCGCACGATCTTGCCGTTACGGTCCTTGCCTTCCCACTCGAAGATGATTTCTTTGGGTGCTTTGGCGAGTGTTGCGGTGGCCATGGGTGTGCGGGTGAGGCTTTGCGAAGAGGGGGTGGTTGGACTGCTGCGCAGCGCTGGGGCCTGTTATTCGTTGGTCACCGAAATTATCTCTTCAAGCGTCGTCAGGCCACCGCGAACCTTGATGAGGCCCGATTGGCGCAGGTCGCGTATGCCTTCGGCTTCGGCCTGCTTGGCGATGTCAACGGCGGTGCCTTCGGACAGGATGATGCGCTGTATCGCCTCTGTTATCGGCATCACCTGGTAGACGCCCACACGTCCTTTGTAACCGTTGTTGCAGGCGCTGCAGCCCACTGCACGGTAAGGCTTCCAGTTGCCGTCCAGGTCTTCGGGTTTGAAGCCGGCCTTGAGCATCGATTCACGCGGGTAGTCGGCCGGCTTCTTGCAGTTTTCACACAGCTTGCGGGCCAGCCGTTGCGCCGTGATGAGCAACACGCTGGACGCGATGTTGAACGGCGCCACGCCCATGTTCAGCAGCCGCGTCAGCGTCGTGGGGGCGTCGTTGGTGTGCAGGGTGCTCATCACCATGTGACCGGTTTGCGCGGCCTTGATGGCGATGTCGGCGGTTTCCAGGTCGCGTATTTCGCCGACCATGATGATGTCCGGGTCCTGGCGCAGGAATGACTTCAGCGCTGCCGAAAACGTCAGCCCGGCGCGGTCGTTCACGTTCACCTGATTGACGCCTGGCAGGTTGATTTCCGCCGGGTCTTCCACCGTGGCGATGTTCACGCCCGGCTGGTTCAGGATGTTCAAGCAGGTGTACAGCGACACCGTCTTGCCGCTGCCGGTGGGCCCGGTGACCAGAATCATGCCGTAGGGGCGGAAGATGCACTGCATCAGCCGGTCTTTCTCGGCTTTTTCGTAACCCAGCGCCTCGATGCCCAGTTTGGCGCTGGACGGGTCAAGAATACGGATCACGACCTTTTCACCGAACAGCGTGGGCAAGGTGCTGACGCGGAAGTCGATGGCTTTGCTGCCGAACTTCAGCTTCATGCGGCCGTCTTGCGGCACCCGCTTCTCGGCGATGTCCATGCGCGAGATGACCTTGATGCGTGAGGCCAGCTTGTCCTTGATGGCCACCGGCGGCTGCGTGATTTCGCGCAGTTCACCGTCGATGCGAAAGCGCACGCGGTAGTGGTATTCGTAGGGCTCGAAGTGCAGGTCTGATGCGCGCATGTTGATGGCGTCGATCAGCATCTTTTGCAGGAAACGCACGACGGGTGCATCTTCGACATCGGTGGTGACATCGGCGCTCTCGGCAGCGGCCGTGTCTTCTTCGGTGACGTCGAACTCGAAGTCGGCGCTGGCCATCGATTCCAGCACTTCGTTGGCGCTGGCGCCCTGGCTGTCGAGCTGGCGTATCAGCTTGTCGTATTCAACGATCACCCATTCGGGCGTTAACTGGGTGGCGAACTTGATGCGCTCGGCGGCTTCCTGGTCGGTGGGGTCGGCCGCGCCTATGAAAAGCCGATTGCCGCGTTTGCCAAGTACCAGCAATTGGTACTGGCTGGCGATTTTCTGGTCGACAATGTTGCGCGGCAGTTTCTGCACGTCTACCGCGTTCAGGTCGATCAGCGGCAAGGCCAGCGCAGCCGCCAGCGTATGCGCCAGGTCGTCAGACTTGACGGCGCCAGCGCCTATCAGCGCCGAGACGAAACTGGCTTTGCGCTCGCGCGCACTCTTGGTCAGTTCCTCGGCCGTCTTGGCGCTGAGCTTGCCGGCGTTGACCAGCACACGGGCGACGCCCGACAGCGACGAGGGCGGTGGTTCGATCAGGGTTTCTGCGGCCATCCGGTTCAGTTCAGCAACTGCATATCGACAGCATCATCGCCGATCCGCACAGGGGTGTAAACGCAGAACAAACACGACAAACCCGGGCGGGATCGAACCGGAAGATGGTCGGGGTGAGAGGATTCGAACCTCCGGCCTCTACGTCCCGAACGTAGCGCTCTACCAGGCTAAGCTACACCCCGATTTGGCCAGCCGAATGGCCCAGAGGCTTCGGACTTTCCGTGGCCTGCACAAGCACCCTTCGTCAAGAAGAGCGATGTACCGACCTAATACATAAGTCTAGCAGAGCATCGCGGGCAGGCGAAGCCGGCAGGGCCTGCAGTGCGGATGCTGCCTTGTCCGCTTCGGTCTGCGCCGCGGCGCGTGTGGCGTCCAGCGCGCCGGTGCGACGCACGATGTCCAGAATTTCGGGCAGCCGCTGCAATTCACCGTGTTCAATGGCGCCGCGTATCAGCGCGCGATCGGCTTCGCCAGAGCGCTCCATCGCCACCAGCAAGGGTAGCGTGGGCTTGCCTTCGCGCAGGTCGTCGCCGACGTTCTTGCCCAACTCGTCGCTGTTGCCTTCGTAGTCCAGCAGATCGTCCACCAATTGAAAGGCAGTGCCCAGCGAACGACCATAAGACGCGCAAGACTCTTCCATGGCGGCGCCCGCGCCCGCCAGCACCGCTCCCAGACGCGCGCTGGCCTCGAAGAGCTTGGCGGTCTTGAAGCGAATGACCTGCAGGTAGTCGTTCACCGCCAGGTCGGGGTCGTGCATGTTCATCAACTGAAGCACTTCACCTTCGGCGATGACGTTGGTGGCATCGGCCAGCACGTCCAGCACGCGCATGCTGTTGACGGAGACCATCATCTGGAAGGCGCGCGAGTACAGAAAATCACCCACCAACACGCTGGCGGCGTTGCCGAACATCGCGTTGGCAGTGGCGCGTCCGCGCCGCAGTGCTGATTCATCCACCACGTCGTCGTGCAGCAACGTGGCGGTGTGTATGAACTCGACAATCGCCGCCAGCTCGTAGCGCGCGGGGCCTTCAAAGCCCAAGGCTTCGGAAAACAGCAGGACCAGTCGCGGTCGAATGCGTTTGCCACCGGCACCGATGATGTAGCTGGAGATCTGGTCGATCAACGCCACCCGCGAACTGAGCCGTTCGCGGATAACCGCATCTACGCGCTGCAGAGCCGACACGGTCGGGTCTGCGTTGGCGTTGAGGAATGCAGGGGTTTCGAGCACGGGGTGCACAGCAATATCGAAGCCGATTATAGGAAGCAGCATCAGCCGCCGCCCGCTGCCGTGTTCTGGGCTGCTGCGCATGCTATACTCAAAGGCTCTGCATTGCGTGCACTGGCGCCGTTGGTGGCTGCCTTCGCCGGCTCATTCCAGGCCAGGTTTTGCATGGCCAGCGCAGAGACTCTTCGAAAGGTTTTCACATGTACGCAGTCATAAAAACCGGAGGCAAGCAATACAAAGTTGCAGCCGGCGAAAAGATCAAGGTAGAACAGATAGCTGCGGACGTGGGCCAGGAAGTTGTGATCGATCAGGTGTTGGCCGTGGGCAGCGGTGCAGATCTGAAGGTTGGTGCTCCCTGGGTCGCGGGTGCAAGCGTTACGGCCACCGTGGTGGCGCAGGGCAAGCACGACAAGGTGCGCATTTTCAAGATGCGGCGCCGCAAGCATTACCAGAAGCACGGCGGCCACCGCCAGACCTACACCGAGTTGCTGATCGGCTCGTTAACTGTCGCTTGAGCGGCTAAGGAATAGACAACCATGGCACAGAAAAAAGGCGGCGGCTCAACCCGCAACGGCCGCGATTCGCAGCCCAAGATGCTGGGCGTGAAGGCCTTTGGCGGCCAAGTCATCTCGGCAGGCTCGATCATCGTGCGCCAGCGCGGCACCAAGTTCCACCCGGGCAATGGTGTGGGCATCGGCAAAGACCACACGCTGTTTGCGTTGGTCGATGGTGCGGTGTCTTTCGCCGTCAAAGGCGCGCTCAGCCGTCAGACGGTGTTTGTCACGCCGGCCTGAGGCGCAGTCGTCCGGCCAGCGAAGCCCCGGCATGCCGGGGCTTCTTTGTTTTCAGGCCCTGCTTTTCGGGGCCCCGTTTTTTGGCCCGCTACCATCCCCCATCATGAAATTCGTCGATGAAGCCCTGATCGACGTGTCCGCCGGCAACGGCGGCGCGGGCTGTGTAAGTTTCCGTCGCGAAAAGTTCATCCCCTTCGGTGGCCCCAACGGTGGCGACGGTGGCCGCGGCGGCAGCGTGTGGGCGCTGGCCGACCGCAACATCAACACGCTGATCGACTACCGCTATGCACGCCGGCACGACGCCAAGAACGGCGAGGCAGGCCGCGGTTCCGACCAATACGGCGCGGCTTCGCCCGACATCGAATTGCGCATGCCGGTGGGCACCATGATCTCTGACGCCGAGAGCAGCGAATTGCTCGTCGAGTTGCTCGAACATGGCCAGCGGGAACTGCTCGTCAAAGGCGGCGACGGTGGCTTTGGCAACCTGCACTACAAGACCAGCACCAACCGTTCGCCGCGGCAGAAAACGCCGGGCTGGCCGGGCGAAGCCAAGAAGCTGCAACTGGAATTGCGTGTGCTGGCCGATGTCGGCTTGCTGGGCATGCCCAACGCCGGCAAGAGCACGCTGATAGCCGCCATCTCCAACGCCAGGCCGAAGATCGCCGACTACCCCTTCACCACGCTGCATCCCAACCTGGGCGTGGTGCGTGTAGGCCCAGAACGCAGCTTCGTGGTGGCCGATATCCCGGGTCTCATCGAAGGCGCATCAGAGGGCGCCGGCCTGGGCCACCAGTTCCTGCGCCACTTGCAGCGCACGCGGCTGCTGCTGCACATGGTCGATGCCGCGCCTTTTGACGAAGGGGTCGACCCGGTGGCACAGGCCAAGGCCATCGTCGCCGAGTTGAAGAAGTACGACCCCAAGCTGCACGCCAAACCGCGCTGGCTGGTCTTCAACAAGCTGGACATGGTGCCCGAAGCCGAGCGCGAATCCCGCATCAAGGACTACGTGCGCCGGCTGCGCTGGAAGGGGCCGGTGTTCTCCATCTCGGCGCTGGCCCGGGCTGGCCTGCAGCCGCTCATCGAAGCGATTCACACCCACGTCGCCGAGCACCAGCGCGAAGCGCCGCCGCCCGACAGGCGCTTCGCAGGCGACGCGGTCAGCGATGCCTAGCGTGCTGCAAGGGGCGCGCCGCATCGTCGTCAAGGTCGGCTCCAGCCTGGTCACCAACGAAGGCCGCGGGGTGGACGCTGCGGCCATTGGCAACTGGTCACGCCAATTGGCTGTGCTGGCCCGGCAAGGGCGAGAGTTGGTGATGGTCTCCAGCGGCGCCATCGCCGAAGGCATGAAGCGCCTGGGCTGGACACAGCGCCCCAAGGAACTGCACGAACTGCAGGCCGCCGCCGCCGTCGGCCAGATGGGCCTGGCGCAGATGTACGAAAGCCGGCTGTCGGAACACGGCATGGCCAGCGCGCAGGTGCTGTTGACGCATGCTGACCTGGCCGACCGCGAGCGTTACCTGAATGCCCGCTCAACGCTGTTGACGCTGCTGTCGCTGAAGGTCATTCCGGTCATCAACGAAAACGACACCGTCGTCAACGACGAGATCAAATTCGGTGACAACGACACGCTGGGCGCACTGGTGGCCAACCTGGTCGACGCCGATGCCTATGTCATCCTCACCGACCAGCGCGGCCTGTATTCGGCCGACCCGCGCAAGGACGTATCCGCAGTCTTCATTGACGAAGCCAGTGCCGGCGACCCGGCACTGGAAACCATGGCTGGTGGTGCCGGTTCGGGCATCGCCCGCGGCGGCATGTTGACCAAGGTGCTGGCGGCCAAGCGCGCGGCGGGCAGCGGCACCAGCACCGTCATCGCCTGGGGCCGCGAACCCGATGTGCTGCTGCGTCTGGCCGCGGGCGAGGCCATAGGCACGGCGCTGCGTGCCGGCACGCCCAAGATGGCCGCACGCAAACGCTGGATGGTCGACCACCTGCAACTGCGCGGTGCGGTGGTGGTGGACGAAGGCGCGGTGGCCAAACTTCGTGACGAAGGCAAGAGCCTGCTGCCGATTGGCGTGCACGAGGTGCAGGGCGACTTTGCCCGCGGCGACGTCATCGCCGTGCGCACCAGTGTCGGCGTCGAAGTGGCGCGCGGCCTGGCCAACTACTCGTCCACCGAAGCCCGGTTGATTGCCCGCAAGGCATCGAGCCAGATCGAAGCATTGCTGGGCTACGCCAACGAACCCGAACTGATACACCGCACTAACCTGGTGCTGATGTAGAGATTTGTTCGCTGCTTGTTCGCTGCTTATTCGCTATTTGTTCGCTATTTGGCAGCCGTTGGTTCGCCATCAGGTGGCACCGACAGGTGGCTGGGAAAGTCGGCCGTCAAAGGCCCGTGCATGCTGTCCATGCAGGGGTGTTCAGTGCCTTCGTGCTGATGCCCGTGCTCGTGCTCAAGCTCAAGCTCATGCCGCTGGCTGCGCAGCCCGGCGCGCAGGTAGCGGTTGTGGTGGTTCACACGCGGCAGAAAACGCGCCAGTTCTGTCAGCGCCAACTCGTAGACGCTGCGCTTGAACTCAATCACCAACTCCAGCGGCACCCAGTATTCGTTCCAGCGCCAGGCGTCGAATTCCGGGTGATCGGTGGCGCGCAGGTTCAGGTCGCTGTCATGGCCCATCAAGCGCAGCAGGAACCAGATTTGTTTTTGGCCGCGGTAGTGGCCGCGCGCATCCTTGCGGATGAAGTGCTCGGGCACTTCATAGCGAAGCCAGTCGCGGGTGCGGGCCACGATTTGCACGTGCTCCGGATGCAAGCCCACTTCTTCATGCAGTTCGCGGAACATCGCCTGCTCTGGCGATTCGCCGTGCTTGATGCCGCCCTGCGGGAACTGCCACGAGTGTGTGCGCAGCCTTTTTCCCCAGAACACCTGATTGCGCGGGTTGAGCAGGATGATGCCGACGTTGGGCCTGAAGCCTTCCCGGTCGAGCATAATCAGACCCTGAATTTGTGACTGTTTTCATTATTGCACCGGCGCTGTGCAGCACGCGAACCCTCGCTAACCCGCATGCGTCAGGTGGCGCCACACTGGGGCTCCAGCGTCGCTCGCGCGGTGCCCAACCGACGCGCAAGACACCCCGCATGAAAGCCACAGCCACCTTCATCTCGACGCTGAAAGAAGCCCCCGCCGACGCTGAAGTCGCCAGCCACCAGCTGATGATGCGGGCCGGTTTCATCAAGCGCCTCTCCGCCGGCATCTACAACTACATGCCACTCGGTTTGCGGGTTATTCGCAAGGTAGAGGTCATCATCCGCGAAGAGATGAACCGCGCCGGCGCCATCGAATTGCTGATGCCCGTGGTGCAGCCGGCAGAGTTGTGGCAAGAGACCGGCCGCTTCCAGGCCTATGGCCCAGAGCTGCTGCGTGTGAAAGACCGCCACGACCGCAACTTCGTCATCCAGCCCACCAGCGAAGAAGTCGTCACCGACATCGCGCGCCAGGAACTGCGCAGCTACAAGCAACTGCCGCGAAATTTCTACCACATCCAGACCAAGTTCCGCGATGAACGCCGGCCGCGTTTTGGCGTCATGCGCGGACGCGAGTTCACGATGAAGGACGCGTACTCGTTCGACCGCGACAAGGCCTCGGCGCTGAAGAGCTACCAGGTGATGTACGACGCCTACTGCCGCATCTTCGACCGCTTCGGCCTGACCTACCGCGCCGTGGCCGCCGATACCGGGGCCATCGGGGGTGACGCGTCGCACGAATTCCAGGTCATCGCCGACACCGGCGAAGACGCCATCGTCTACTGTCCCAGCAGCGACTACGCGGCCAACATCGAATTGGCCGAAGCGCTGTCGCTGATCGCCACCCGCGGTGCGGCGACGTTGCCCTGCCTGAAGACGCCCACGCCGGGCAAGAGCACCTGCCAGGACGTGGCCACGCTGCTGGGCCTGCCGCTGGCGCAGACCGTCAAGTCACTGGTGCTGGCCACCGAAGAGAAGAACGCCGCCGGCGACATCGTCAAGGTCACCGTGTGGCTGCTGCTGGTGCGCGGCGACCACAGCCTGAACGAGATCAAGGCCGGCAAGGTGGAAGGTCTGAAAGACGGCTTTCGCTTTGCCACCGTGGCCGAGATTGAAGACCACTTCGGCTGCAAACCGGGCTACCTCGGCGCCATCGAAACACGCAGGCCCGTGAAGGTGGTGGCCGACCGCACGGTGGCTGCGATGAGTGATTTCGTCTGTGGCGCGAACGCGGCCGACTTCCACTTCACGGGCGTGAACTGGGGCCGCGACCTGCCCGAGCCCGACCTGGTGGCCGACATCCGCAATGTCGTCGCCGGCGACCCTTCGCCCGACGGCAAGGGCGTGCTGGCGATACAGCGCGGCATTGAAGTGGGCCATGTCTTCTACCTCGGGACCAAGAAGTACAGCCTGCCGATGAAGGCCAACTACCTGGACGAAAACGGCAAACCGCAGCCCTTCGAGATGGGCTGTTATGGCATTGGCGTCACGCGCATTTTGGGCGCGGCGGTGGAACAGAATTTCGATGAGCGCGGCATGATCTGGCCCATCGCCATCGCGCCCTTTGCGGCCGTCATCTGCCCCATCGGCTACGAGCGCAGCGCCGACGTGAAGGCCGCCGCCGACCAGTTGCACGACGAATTGACCGCGATGGGCATTGACGTGGTGCTGGACGACCGCGGTGAGCGCCCCGGCGCCATGTTTGCCGACTGGGAACTGATAGGCGTGCCGCTGCGGGTGGTGCTTTCAGACCGCGGACTGAAGGCTGGCACCGTGGAGATGCAGGGCCGCCGCGAAACAGTGGCCACCAACGTGGCGCTGGCCGACGTGGCCGCCCGCGTGAAGGCGCACCTGGGCGCATGACACCGGCGCGCCGCGCGCTGCTGCTGGGCACGCCGGCGCTGTGGCTGCCGTGGTTGCTGCCGACACGGGCGCACGCCGGCGCCCAGGTCGAAGAGCCATTGGCCGATGCCGTGCGCAGCGCGCTGGCCGCTGCGGTGGCTGAAGCCGCACCGCCCAAACCGCAGTTCGACAAACTCGAAGACCGCCTGGCCTATTTGCGCTGGTTGGGGGCGGCCAGTGAGGGCTTGAAGAAGCGCGTGGCCGAGCACCACACGCGTGTCGAATTGCTGCAAACGGTGTTCTACGAAAGCCGCCGCGCGGGCCTTGAAACGGCACTGGTACTGGGTTTGATCCAGGTCGAAAGCGGCTTTCGAAAATACGCCATCAGCAGCGCGGGTGCGCGTGGCTGCATGCAGGTGATGCCCTTTTGGACACGGCTGATTGGCGACGGTGACGCGCGCCGGCTGTTCCATGTGCAGACCAACCTGCGCTTTGGCTGCGTCATCTTGCGCCACTACCTGGACACCGAGCGCGGTGACCTGTTCATGGCGCTGGGCCGCTACAACGGCAGCCGGGGCCGCGCTGAATATCCGAATGCGGTGTTCGGCGCGCGGCGGCAATGGCAGCAGGCTGCTGCCGCGTAGGCCGGCCCGGGGCCGCTCAGGCCTTGGTCAGCAACTGCTGCAATTCACCCGACTCGTACATCTCCATCATGATGTCCGAGCCACCGACGAATTCACCATCGACATACAGCTGTGGGATGGTCGGCCACTGTGCGTAGTCCTTGATGCCTTGACGCACACCTTCGTCTTCCAGGACGTTGAAGGTCTTCAGGTTGCTGGCGCCCGACGCCTTCAGCACCTGGATGGCGCGGCCGGAAAAACCGCACTGCGGGAACTGTGCCGTGCCCTTCATGAAGAGCACCACGCGGTTGCTTTTGACGAACTCGTCGATGCGCTGTTGCACGTCGCTCATGGGGTCTGGTCCTTGCAGAATTGGGGCAGGGCGCAGAGTATGCGGCAAAGCCCGCGGCAAGGTTTCGCCAGCGGGCGCAGCGAAGTTTCGCTAGAACGTGTAGCGCATGCCCAGTTGCAGCACCGGCGACACCCGCATTTCCTGCAGCGAACGCTCGAAGCCCTGGGTGCCGAAGATGGCGCGGCCCAGGCCAGCCGCCGCGGTGGCACGCTCAGCCACCAGGCCGACATCGGCGGTGATGGCCAGGCCGCTGCGCCACACCGCGCCGGTGAAGCCCAGGCCCAGGTAGGGCACGGTGGCGGGGCCGTCGGCGCCAGGCTGGTAGGCCGGGCTGTTGCTGCTGCCCACCAAGGAAAGCCCCAGCCGCGGCCCGGCATTGCCGCTGACCAGTGGCAGGCCGCCCAAGGTGCCACTGAGCAAGCCGCCGCTGGCGCGGAAGCCGCCGAGCGACGCTGTGTTGGTGAAGTAGTAGTCGCCCAGCAAGGCGCCGCCTTGCAGGCCGCGGTGCCCGCTGCCGCTGTCCAGCCACGATATCGCAAGCGCTGATGTGCTGCCCGTCAGCACCGTGATGCGCGCCTGCCACTGGGGCCACAGCGTCTCGACGGCCGGTGCCACCAGCCCGTCGGCGGCGTGGGCTGCGAAGGCCGTGGATGCGATCACCAACAAACCCATGCCGGGCCAACCGTTGCGGACGTTCATCGCGGCCTCCTGTGCGCTGTTGTCGAAACAAGCTACGCCTTCATCATGCGCCGGAAACCGTGACTGCGCGTCCCTAACTGGTGTGCAGTACCCGGTAACCGCAGGTAGGTTATCGCGGCTGCGGCACTATTTGGCGCCGCGCCAGCGGGCGCCGGTGCAGCGGGGCAGGCCGGCCAGGTCGGCCCGCGTTTGCGGCGGCGCGAAACCGGCATCGGCCAGCAGCGCCTTGACGGCTATGGCCTGGTCGTGACCATGTTCCAGCAGCAGCCAGGCGCCGGCCAGCAGGTGCGCAGGTGCCCCGGCGATGATGCGGCGCAGCGCGGCCAGCCCGTCGCCCCCGGGCGTCAACGCCGCACGCGGTTCATGGCCCAGCGCAGCCAGGTGGGGGTCGTCGCCGGCGACATACGGTGGGTTGGACACGGCCAGTGCAAAACGCCGGCCGGCCAGCGGCGCCCACCAGTCGCCCAGCAGCCATTCGATGTGCAGCCCGTGGCGCTGGCCGTTGCCACGCGCTATTGCGAGTGCTTGCGCGCTGGCGTCGCTGGCGCACACCTGGGCCTGCGGCCGGGCCTGTTGCAGTGCCAGCGCGATGGCGCCGCTGCCGGTGCCCAGGTCCAGCACCGGGGTTGATGTGTTTTCTGGCAGGTGTTGCAGCGCCCATTCGACCAGCAATTCTGTCTCTGGCCGCGGCACCAGCACGGCCGGCGACACCTGCAGCCGCAGGCCGCGGAACTCGGCTTCGCCCAGCACATAGGCCAGCGGTTCGCCAGCCGCACGGCGCGCCAGTTGTTGTTGCAGCGTCTGGGTCTGCGCGGCGTCCAGCAGCGCGTCGTCGTGGGCCAGCAGCCAACTGCGCGTTTGATCCAGCAGATGGGCCAGCAGCAGTTGCGCGTCCAAACGGTCGACGCCCAGCATGCGGGCCTGGTGCAGCGCTTGGGCAACGTGCATAGGGTTGCGGGTGCGGGTGTCGGTGCCAGGGCCTCAGCGCCCGCCCGACTCCAGCTATTCCAATTGCTCGGCAGCGCGCGCGGCTTGCAGCGCTGCGACCACGTCGCCCAGGTCGCCATCCATGATCTGCTGAAGTTTGTACAGCGTCAGATTGATGCGGTGGTCGGTAAGCCGACCCTGGGGGAAGTTGTAGGTGCGGATACGGTCGCTGCGGTCGCCGCTGCCGATCAGCCCTTTGCGCGTGGCGGCCTCTTTGGCCGCGCGTTCGCTGCGTTCTTTCTCACGCAGCCGTGCCACCAGCACGGCCATCGCCTTGGCCTTGTTGCGGTGCTGGCTGCGGTCGTCCTGGCATTCGGCCACCAGGCCCGTGGGCAGGTGGGTGATGCGGATCGCGCTGTCGGTCTTGTTGACGTGCTGGCCGCCGGCGCCGCTGGCGCGGAAAGTATCAATGCGCAAATCGGCCGGGTTCAGCGTCACTTCTTCGGCCTCGTCAGGCTCAGACATAACAGCCACAGTGCACGCACTGGTGTGGATGCGGCCCTGGCTTTCGGTGGCCGGCACGCGCTGCACGCGGTGGCCGCCGCTCTCAAAACGCAGTTGGCCGTAGACGTGGTCGGCCGTTTTCTCCCCGCTCACGCGCAGCACCAATTCCTTGTAGCCGCCCAGCTCACTCTCGCTCTGGCTCATGACTTCGGTGCGCCAGCCCTGGCGTTCGAAGAAGCGCAGGTACATGCGCGCCAGGTCGCCGGCAAACAGTGCAGATTCATCGCCGCCGGTGCCTGCGCGTATCTCCACGAAGGCGGCGCGCTCGTCGTCGGGGTCCTTGGGTATCAGCGCGGCCTGCAATTCGTTGTGCAGCCTTGCCATGTCGGCGCCGGCGCTGGCGATTTCTTCCCGCGCCATCTCGGCCAATTCGGGGTCGGCCAGCATATCGCGGGCGGCGGCCAGGTCGGCTTCGCGTTGCTGGTAGCGCAGATACCGCTCGACGATGCCGCCGACCTCGGCCTGCTCGCGCGACAAGGCCCGCCAGCGCTTGATGTCGCCGGCCACGGCGGGGTCGGCCAGCGTGGCGTCAAGCTCGGCCAGGCGCAGGCCCAGGCGTTCGAAGCGGTCGCGCAGGGTGGGGTTCATGAAGGGTGCAAGAAGCCGGCAGTGCAGCCGCGCGCGGTGCGCAGCCGTGTAGCGGATGCGGCGCTAACGCCCCGAATCGTTGTTCGGGCCGCGCACGCTCTGGCGCAGGAACAGGCGCGACACGGTGTCGGCCAGGCGCTGCCGTTCGTCGCCATCGGCCGCGTGCAGTTCTGCCAGCGTGCCGTGCAGCATCTTGTTGGTCAGCCCGCGGGCCAGCGCTTCCAACACTTTTTCGGCGGGCTCACCCCGCTGCAACGCCTTGCGGGCCCGCGCCAGTTCTGCCGTGCCCCAGTCGTCGGCCTGGCGGTTCAGCGCCTGGATCAATGGCACGGCCGCGCGCTGGTCCAGCCAGTGCGCAAAGCTCTGCACGCCGGCGTCGATGATGGCCTCGGCCTGCTGCACGGCGGCCTGGCGTTTGACGCCCGCGGTCTGCACCAGCGCTGCCAGGTCGTCGACGGTGTAGAGATACACGTCGGCCAGCCGCCCCACCTCGGCTTCGATGTCGCGCGGCACCGCCAGATCGACCATGAACATCGGCCGTCGCCGGCGTGCCTTCAAAGCACTTTCCACCGCGCCCAGGCCGATGATGGGCAGCGTGCTGGCGGTGCATGAAATCACGGCGTCAAATTCGTGCAAGCGTGCCGGCATGTCAGACAGGCGAATGGCTTCACCGCCAAAGCGCGAGGCCAGGCGTTCACCACGTTCCAGTGTGCGGTTGGCCAATGCGATGGTCTTGGGCTGGCGGGCCTCGAAATGCGTGGCCACCAGTTCGATCATTTCGCCGGCGCCGACGAACAACACCTTGATCTTCTTCAGGTCCTCGAACAGTTGCGAAGCCAACCGCACGGCGGCTGCGGCCATGCTGATGGAATGGGCGCCGATCTCGGTCGACGTGCGCACTTCCTTGGCCACCGCAAAGCTGCGCTGGAACAACTGGTGCAGCGTCGTGCCCAGCGTGCCCGCTTCATCGGCCAGGCGCACGGCGGCTTTCATCTGGCCAAGTATTTGCGGCTCGCCCAGCACCATCGAGTCGAGCCCAGCAGCCACGCGAAACGCATGGCGCGCGGCGTCGCGGTCTTCCATCACGTAGCTGTGGCTGAGCAACTGGCCGCCGCTGATGCCCCCTTGTTCGGCCAGCCAGTCCAGCGTGGGGCGCACCAGAACGCTCGCGCGTTCCGCGGGTGCTGCGACATACAACTCGGTGCGGTTGCAGGTCGACACCAACGCCGCTTCAGGCACGCTGCGTTGCAGGCGTTCGCGCAGGCCGTGCAATGCCGGCGCCATCTGCTCGGGCGAAAACGCCAGCCGGCCGCGCAAGTCGAGCGGCGCGGTGGTGTGGTTCAGACCGAGGGCGAAGACACTCACGTCAGAATTGTAGGTTTCAAGGGGTGGCGACGAAGATGGGACCGCTGGATGCCCTTTGGCATGTGACCAACCTGTTCGTCCCCGCGCTGGCGCTGGGTGTGCTCTCCGCCGCTCTGGCCAAGCTGCTGTGGCGGCGTGAACTGGCCGCAGTCAGCTGGGGCCGCCTGGCTCTGCCCGCCGCAGTGGCCTGTGCATTCGTGACGCTGGCCGGGCTGGTCGCCTTCGGCCGCGACGGCAGAATAGCCACGTATGCGGGCATGGTGGCAGCCTGCGCCATCACGCTGTGGTGGCAGGGCTTCGGGCCCGGGCGGCGCTGACTTCGCTGTCGTTCAACACCAGGCTGCCGCGCAATGAATGCGGCAGCGCTTCGGTGATGCGCACGTCGATCATCTGCCCCACCAGCCGCACGCCATTCGGCCCACCGTCGAAGTTGACGATGCGGTTGCATTCGGTGCGGCCCATGAGTTCTTGTGCGCCGTTGCCGGCCTTGCCCAGCTTGCCGCTGTTGCGCGAAGGCCCTTCAACAAGGATGCGCTGCACTGTGCCGGCACGGCTGGCGCTGATGCGGCGCACGTTGCTCTCGATGGTGGCCTGCAGGTGCTGCAGGCGCTTGAGCTTGACTTCTTGCGGCGTGTCGTCGTGCAGCGCTGCGGCCGGCGTGCCCGGGCGCTTGCTGAAGACGAAGCTGAAGCTGCTGTCGTAGCCGATGTCTTCGATCAAACCCATCATCTTGCCGAAGTCTTCTTCGGTCTCACCCGGAAAGCCGACGATGAAGTCGCTGCTCAGGCTGATGTCGGGGCGCACCGCGCGCAGCTTGCGGATGGTGCTTTTGTATTCCAGCGCCGTGTAGCCACGCTTCATCGCCGACAGGATGCGGTCGCTGCCGTGCTGCACCGGCAGGTGCAGGTGGCTCACCAGCTTGGGTACGCGGGCATAGACATCGATCAGCCGTTGCGTGAATTCATTGGGGTGGCTGGTGGTGTAGCGGATGCGTTCGATGCCGGGAATCTCGGCCACCAATTCGATGAGCAGGGCGAAGTCGGCGATCTCGTCGCTGTCGTTTGTTCGGCTTGTTCTGCCCGCGCCGTCGTCGGCGCCTGGCATCCTGCCGCGGTAGGCGTTGACGTTCTGCCCCAGCAGCGTCACCTCTTTCACACCCTGCGCGGCCAGGCCAGCCACTTCGGCCAGCACGTCGTCCAGCGGGCGGTGTACTTCTTCGCCGCGGGTGTAGGGCACGACGCAATACGAGCAGTATTTGCTGCAACCTTCCATGATCGATACGAAGGCCGAAGCACCATCGACGCGCGCCGGCGGCAGGTGGTCGAACTTCTCGAT
>JANMJI010000020.1:0-23199 GCA_031371275.1 Betaproteobacteria bacterium | reverse complement strand
GGCGTCATGTTGATCTCGCTCATCGGCTGCGAGCTGCCGCTGCGCTCAAGTCGGCCGAAAGCCATGCGCTCAGCCGGCCTCGCCGGGCGGGGTTTGCAGCGCCATCTCGCGCAGATCGTGGGCAAAGCCTTCGAGTTCGGCCTCGCAGGCCGCCACCCACTTGCCGAACAGGTTGTAGGCCAGCACGGCGGGGATCGCCACCGCCAGGCCGGCGGCCGTCATCACCAGGGCCTCGCCCACCGGGCCGGCCACCTTGTCGATGGTGATGCTGCCGGCCGCCGAGATGCTGAGCAGCGCGTGGTAGATGCCCCAGACGGTGCCGAACAGGCCGATGAAGGGCGCGGTGCTGCCGATCGAGGCCAGCAGCACCTGGCCAAACTGCAGGTGCGCCAGGCCGCGGTGCAGCGCATCGCGCAGGCGCCGGGTGAGCTGCGAGCCGGCTGCGGCGCGGGTGGCCAGCGTGCCGCTGGCGTCGACGCTGAGGGTGGCCTGCAGCAGCGGCAGCAACACCTGCTCGCGGTCCAGCGCGGCCAGCCGCGATTGGCCCGATTGCCAGGAGTCAGCGGCCCAGAAGGCCGGCACCGCGCGCTCGATGTCGCGGCGGGCGCGGTGCAGCACCCGGCCCTTCCACAGGATCAACACCCAGGCGCTGACCGACATCGCCAACAACAGCGTGGCCACGCTGCGGCCGATGGCGTCGGTCTCGGCCCAGAACTGCGCGAGGCCTTGCATCAGAGCGTCAGCGAGCGGCGCGACATTGCCGCCCGCGCCGCCCTGGGCAAGCAGACGCCGCTGAACCGGCTCTGCCGGGCTGCTGGCGGCGCCAACCGGCCTGCAGGCCGGTTGGCCCTCGCAGGCGAGCAACAGTCCGCAGGGACTGTTGCTCGTCCGGGCTCGGCCCCCGTGAGGGGGAGGCGCCGCAGGCGCATCGGGGGTGGGTCATGACCCCAAGCCGAGCACATCGTTCATGTCGAACAGGCCGTGGGCCTGCCCGGCCAGGAACCGCGCCGCGCGCAGGCTGCCCTGGGCATAGCTGTCGCGGCTGCTGCTCTTGTGGCTGATCTCGATGCGCTCACCTGTGCCGGCAAACAGCACCGTGTGGTCGCCGACGATGTCGCCGCCGCGGATGGCGGCAAAGCCGATGCTGGACGGATCGCGCGCGCCGGTGACGCCATGGCGGGCGTAGACCGCGCACTCTTTCAAGTCTCGGCCGAGTGCGGCGGCCAGCACCTCGCCCATCTGCAGCGCGGTGCCGCTGGGCGCATCGACCTTGTGACGGTGATGGGCCTCGATCACCTCGATGTCATAGCCCTGGCTCAGCGCGCGGGCGGCCTGGGCCAGCAGCTTCATCACCACATTGACGCCCACGCTCATATTGGGCGCCATCAGCAGCGCGATGTCGCGGCCGTAGGCGGCCACCTCGGCCTTCTGGGCGGCCGAGAAGCCGGTGGTGCCGATCACCGCCTTGACGCCCAGTTCGCGGCAGATCGCCAGGTGGGCCAAGCTGCCCTCGGGGCGGGTGAAGTCGATCAGCACTTGCGCGCCACCCAAGCCGCTGCGCAGGTCATCGGTGACGGCCACGCCGGTGGCTTGGCCGGCAAAGGCGCCGGCATCCTGGCCGAGTGCCGGGCTGCCCGGGATGTCGAGTGCGCCGGTCAGTTGGCAATCGTCGGCTGCCAGCACCGCCTCGACCAGCATGCGCCCCATCCGGCCACTGGCGCCCGCCACCGCGATGCGCAAGGGGCCAGCGGTCACGACGGCTCCAGCGGCGGATAGCTGCGGGTGGCGCCCATCGGTGCTTGTGACTCAAGGGCTGGTTTGGCGGGCAGCGGCAGGGCCTTTTTCTGCTCGGCCGTCAATTCGAGGGTGGGCGCTTTGCCGGCGGCCATCGGCCGCGAGATCGAGGCCACAAACTCGCGCTCACCCGGCAGGTCGGGCGCCTCCAGGCGGTCCAGCACATCGCCCTTGAAGTAGGCCACCACGGCGCGGCGCTGCGGCTCGGTGCCGGGCCGGCGGATGGTGAAGACATAGTCCCAGCGATCGGCGTGGAACAGGTCGGTCAGCATCGGCGAGCCCAGGATGTCACGCACCTGGGCCCGGGCCATGCCAGGCTTGATCTGGGCGGCCTGCTCCTTGGTGACCACATTGCCCTGCACGATGTCCATCCGGTAGGGCGTGATCAGCCCGAGGAAGGTGTCGCCCGAGCTCAGGCTGGGCAGGGACGGCAAGGACGGCAGCATCGAGCAGCCGCCCAGGGCCAGCAGCAGTGGCAGCAGTGCCGGCAATGCGCCGCGACCTGCGGTTGAGAAGAGGTTCAAGGGCCCCGCCATGCGGTTGCGCCCCACAGCGGCAATGTCGCGCCATGACGGGCTGGATATGATCCGACGATTCTAGCCACCCACCCCAAACCGACCCCCCCGGTCAGGCCGCCCCGCGATGACGCATGCCGACGAACTCAAGAGCAGCGGTCTGAAGGCCACCTTGCCGCGCATCAAGATCCTGGAGGTCTTCCAGCGCAGCAGCCAGCGCCACATGACCGCCGAGGACGTGTTCAAGGCCTTGCTGATGGAGGACGCCGACATCGGCCTGGCCACCGTCTACCGGGTGTTGCTGCAGTTCGAGCAGGCCGGCTTGCTGTCGCGCAGCCATTTCGAATCGGGCAAATCGGTGTTCGAGTTGAACGAGGGCCAGCACCACGACCACCTCCTGTGCCTGACCTGCGGCCGGGTCGAAGAGTTTTTCGACGCCGAGATCGAGCGGCGCCAGCGCGCGGTGGCCTTGGCCAAGGGCTTTGAGCTGCAAGACCACGCGCTGGCGCTCTACGCGGTCTGCACCAAGCCGGACTGCCCGCACCGCAACGCCTGAGCCGTAATGGCTGGCCCGGCCAGCCTGGCGTGTTCAGTCGGTCGGCTGCAGCATGGCGCGCTGGTGGCGCTCGATGAACTCCTGGTAGGTGTCGATGCCCCGCAGTTGCAGGATGGTGTTGCGCACCGCTGCTTCGACCAGCACCGCCAGGTTGCGGCCGGCGTCCACCGTGATCACCGCCTTGCGCACCGGGTGGCCCAGCACGTCTTCGTAGAGCGGCTCATAGGGCAGGCGCTCGAACTCGCGCTCCATGGTCTCCTTGCGCACCAGGTGGACGATCAGCTTGAGCCGCATCTTGCGGCGCACGGCGGTCTCGCCAAAGATGGCGCGGATGTCGAGCAGGCCGATGCCGCGCACCTCCAGCAAATTGAGCAGCAACTCGGGGCAGCGGCCTTCCAGGGCGCTTTGCGAGATTTTGTAGAAATCGACCGCATCGTCGGCCACCAGACCGTGGCCGCGCGAAATCAGCTCCAGGCCCAGCTCGCTCTTGCCCAGGCCCGACTCGCCCGTCAGCAACACCCCCAGGCCCAGGATGTCCATGAACACCCCGTGCCGCGTGATGCGCTCGGCAAATAGCTGCGCCAGATAGGCCCGCACGGTGTCGATCACCTGCCCAGCGGATTCAGCCGTGACAAACAGCGGTATTTCGGCGCGGTCGCACATCGCCACCAGGCGGTCGGGCGGGGTCACGCCGTCGGCGGCGATCAGCACCGGGGGCTCCAGCGTGACGATGCGTGAGATGCGCCGTTCCTGGTCCTCGGGCGACGACTGCGACAGGTAGGCGACCTCGCGGCGGCCCACGATCTGCACCCGGTAGGGGTGGATGTAGTTGAGGTAGCCCACCAGGTCGGCGGCCGACCGGGCGTCGCGCACGGCTGCTTCGTCGAAGTGGCGTTCCGGGTGGGCATGCCCGGCAATCCAGGCCCAGTGCAGCAACTCGCGCTGGGCTTCAAACAGGGCTTCGGCGCTGATCGAGCTGGGTTTCATCGGGGCGCGCGCGGTCGGTGGCTGGCAGCGGGCGGGCCGGCCATCAGGCCACCGACTTCAAGGGGGCCCAGCCGGCGATCAGCGCATGCAGGGTGGCGGCATCAGCGGCCAGCTTGAGCTGCTCGCGCAACTCGCGGTCGGACAGCATCTCGGCGATCTCAGACAGGATCTCCAGATGCCGCTGGGTGGCCGCTTCGGGCACCAGCAGGAAGATCAGCAGGTTGACCGGCGCGTCGTCCGGCGCATCGAAGGGGATGGGCTGCAGCACCCGGATCACCGCCGCCAGCGGATTCTTCAGGCCCTTGATGCGGCCATGCGGGATCGCCACGCCATGGCCGAGGCCGGTGGAGCCCAGGCGCTCACGCGCAAACAGGTTGTCGGTGACCACTGCGCGGGCAATCGCGTGGTGGTTTTCGAACAGCATGCCCGCATGCTCAAACACACGCTTCTTGCTGGTGACGTCCACATCCACCACGACATTGGCGACGGACAGGATGGCGGCGAGACGGTTCATGGCGTTCTCCGCGTGATGGCCGATGCATCGGCGCACCGCGGGTCCTGTGACAGAAAAATGATTATAGAAATGCGATGCTGCACTGCAATGTAGAACCCTCCCCCGATTGCGGGATGCAGCGCCAGCGCGGGCGGGATGTTGTCACGGCGCAGCAGGCCTGCCAATCGATGTATCGGCGCATCAGCGTATCGGCGCTGACAAAAACGGCCCCCGCAGGGGCCGTTGCTCAGCCGGGCGCTGCGGTCACACCACGCCGGCATCCAGGCGCTTGGGCGCGGGATGGTGGTGGTCTTGCAGGCGGTCCTTGTGCTTGCAGACCTGGCGATCAAGCTTGTCCATCAACTGGTCGATCGCGGCGTAAAGATCCTCGTGCGATTGCTCGACGAAGATGTCTTTGCCTTTGACATGGAGAGTGACTTCGGCCTTCTGCCGTCGCTCCTTCTCCTTGAGCTTCTCGACCGTCAGCAGAACACTGATGTCGACCACCTGATCAAAATGCCGTGTCACCCGGTCCAATTTGGTAAGCACGTACTCACGCAGGGCGGGTGTCACGTCCAGATGGTGTCCGCTGATCGTCAGGTTCATCAGAGCGTCCTTTCAAAAGGGTTTCACGAAAGACTCGACGGGCACTGCGGCAATGGGGGCTGTCTCAGTGGGGATCCATCCCGTGCCAAGCCAGTGTGCGCCTGTTCCCTGCCGGATGACAAGTGCGGACAAGTGCGGCGCCATGGCCGCAGCGTGCGAGATTGCCGTGATCGCGCTGCGCAGCACAGCCGCCGCCTGCGCACCAGATGCAAGGTGTTACAGGCTGTAAGGCATAGTCAGGGGTTTTGCGGCGCGCTATTCTCCAAACACGGTAAAGTGCCAAAAATATTGACCCAGTCAATTTGGTGTGAATCGCCGGCTTGATTTCTGGGTTTGTGACGTTTTTGGTGGCCTCGCTCTCGTTCAGACAGCTTGGGCGCCCTGTGGAGGCTGTGGTTCGGTCGGCAGAATGAGAAAAAGCGCAACCAACGACGATGTGCTGTCCACCCGCGAGGCCGCTGAGCGGCTGGGGGTGGCCCTGCGAACCGTGCAGCTCTGGGTGGAGGGCGGCGTTTTGCCGGCCTGGAAGACCGCAGGCGGGCACCGACGGATTTCCCGGGTGGCGGTTGAACGCCTGATCCGCGAGCGCACCGCCGCCTTGTCTGGTGATGTGGTGGCGCCGCAGGTCAGCGCCCCCGCCAACAGCGAGCAGCGGCTGCAGGTGATGGTGGTCGAGGACGAGCCCGAACTGCTGCGCTTGTTCACGATGGTGATTGCGGGCTGGGATCTGCCGGTGACGGTGACCTCCGCCAGCAATGGCTTCGAAGCCCTGTTGCGCATGGGCCAGCGCTGCCCCGACTTGCTGGTCACTGACCTGAACATGCCCGGCATGGACGGCTTCAAGATGATCGCGTCGTTGCGCGGCGTGGGCCAGGAGTTCAACAGCATGGACATCGTGGTCGTCACCGCCCTGGAAACCGACGAGATTGATCGTCGCGGCGGCCTGCCGTCCGGCGTGCGGGTGTTCCACAAGCCGGTGCCTTTCGACGAGATCGAATCCCTGGTGCGGGACCGCGTCGCGGCCATGATGTCGCTGGTTATGCCCGCCTGAGCGTCACAGCGTCTGGCCGCGCAGCGGTCATGACGATTTGTGACATTGAGCATGGTGCGCTGCGGGCGCAGCCACAGGGCCCCGACGACAATCGGGGGCTCCCTGATGGACCAGCGACGGAGCCCCAGCCATGAAGCGCGTACTGATCGTCGAGGACCAGGCAGACATTCGCAAGCTGATCCGGATGACCCTGGAGTTCGAGCCCTATGAAATCCACGAGGCCGCCGACGGCCTCACCGGCTTGCGCATGGCCAGCGAGTTGCAGCCCGAGGTGCTGCTGCTCGACGTGATGATGCCGGGCGAGATGGATGGCCTGCAGGTCTGTCGCCAGGTGCGTGCCGATCCGCTGCTGTCGGGCATGCGGGTGCTGCTGTTGTCGGCCCGCGGCCAGGCCCGCGACCGCGAGGCCGGTGCACTCGCAGGTGCCGACGAGTACCTCATCAAGCCCTTCAGCCCGCTGCAGTTGGTCGAGACAATCGAGCGCTTGTTGCCCGGCGCCTGAGGCCGGCCGCCAGCGGCTGCCGTGGCCGGGGCGGATGCCATAATCGCGCCCTTGTTGTTGCTGGAGCACCGCATTGGGCCCTGGTCACCCTCGGTGACCGTCCACGCCAGGCCTGGTCTGGGGTAAGACGGTCGAAAAGAACCTTCCGCCCCCGCGGCTGATGCCGGCCCCTGCGCACCGGGGTCGCCCCGCGCTGGAGACTTGCATGCTCAATGTGTTCACGCTGGCCCAAGGCAGGCTGGTGCAGCAAGAAATCACCCATCCCGACCAGCTGGCCGGCGTGCGCCCGGTGTGGGTCGATCTGGAGTCACCCCTGGCGGTCGAGAAGGGCTGGATCGCGGCCCATTTCGGGCTGACCATTCCCGACAACATCGTCGATGACGATCTGGAGGAATCGGCCCGCTTCTACGAGGAAGACAACGGCGAGCTGCACATCCGGTCCGACTTCCTGATCGACGATGACGTGACGCCACGCAATGTGCGGGTGGCCTTCATCTTGAAGGACGGCGTGCTGTTCTCGGTGCACGGCGAGGACCTGCCGGTGTTCCGATTGCTGCGCCTGCGCGCACGCCGCATCCCGGCGCTGATCGGCGATGCCAAGGACGTGCTGCTCAAGCTCTATGACGCCGATGCCGAGTACTCGGCCGATGCGCTGGAGGGCATTTACGACAGCCTGGAAAAAGTCAGCGCCCGGGTGCTCAAGCAAGATGTCGATGACCAGGCGGCCGGCGCCGCGCTGGGGGCAATAGCCAAGGAAGAAGACCTGAACGGCCGCATCCGCCGCAATGTGATGGACACCCGCCGGGCGGTGAGCTTCATGATGCGCAGCCGGATGCTCAATGCCGAGCAGTTCGAGGAGGCCCGGCAGATCCTGCGCGACATCGATTCGCTCGATTCACACACGGCTTTTGTGTTCGACAAGATCAACTTCTTGATGGACGCCACGGTTGGCTTCATCAACATCAACCAGAACAAGGTGATCAAGATTTTCTCGGTGGCCAGCGTGGCACTTCTGCCGCCGACGTTGATAGCCAGCATCTACGGCATGAACTTCAAGTCGATTCCGGAACTGGAGTGGAGCCACGGCTATCTGTACGCGCTGGGCCTGATGCTGGCTTCGGTGGCGGCGCCTTTCATCTACTTCAGGCGCAAGGGCTGGTTACGTTAATGGGGTTGGTGGGGGGCCGGGCTGCGCACTACTCCGCAGCACTGCGGATGCCGCTGCGATGTTCCATCGTGTAACCTCGTGTGAACGCGTCACCCGGGTTCGGCGCCTGTCCTCAAGGCATCAGGAATCAAGCACATGAACACCAAGCTGAAGGCCTTTTCACCCCTGCGCCGGGCCGCGCTGTGCTTGATGCTGCTGGCCGCCGGGCCGGCGTTGGCGCAGTTCGCCATGGTGCCGGCCCCGCTGACGCCGGGGCCGCCGCGGGCTTCGCAGGCGCAGGCTGAAAAAGAATACAAGGTCGACGCCGCGCGCCACCTGTATGCGGCATTCCCGATGCGCATCTACCGCGGCAAGATGCCGCCGATGCTGTATTCGGTGATGGTCGTGGAAACCGAAATCGACGCCACCGGCCAGGTGCTCAATGTCAACGTGGTGCGCAAACCTGCCGCCGATGAGGTGGCGCCCTGGGTGATTGCGATGATCAAGCGCGCCGGGCCTTTTCCGGCACCGGCAATGGTGGGTACTTCTACAGTGCGCTACCTGGAAATCTGGCTCGTCGACAAGTCGGGCCTGTTCCAGATCGACACGCTGACGGAAGGTCAGCGCTGACCTTCGCGATGAGGTCGGCGCGAGCCGCCACTCACAACCCGGTGGAACGTCGCACCGCGGCGAAATAGACGCTGTAGGGCAGGTGGCGCATGGCCTTCATCCAGCGCGTGAAGCGTTTGGGGAAGTGGATCTCGAATTCACCATGCCGCCAGCCACGCAAGATTTCCTTGGCGGCTTCTTCGGGCGTGATGATGGCCGGCATCTTGAATTCGTTTTGCGCCGTCAGCGGCGTGGCCACAAAACCCGGGTTGATGATCGACACGCCAATGCCCAGCGGTTGCAAATCCAGGTACAGCGTTTCGGCCAGGTTGATGAGTGCGGCCTTGGTCGGCCCGTAGGCCAGGCTTTGTGGCAGGCCGCGAAAGCCGGCCACGCTGGACACCAGGCTGATGTGCGCGCCACGGCCCGCCTTGGCCTGCGCCAGCATCTGCGGCAGCACTGCGTCGAGCATCACCAGCGCGCCGACATGGTTGACCTGCACATGGCGCAAGGCCACGTCGAGGTCGAAATCTGTGGCGCGCAGCGCGGTGTAGGTGCCGGCGCAGTAGATGGCCAGGTCGATGCCGCCATGCACGCTGGCGATGCGCGCGGCAGCGCTGTGCATGGCGTCGCGGTCGGTGGCGTCCAGCGCGATGGCGTCGCTGCGCGGGTGGCTGGCGACAAAGCTGTCCAGCGCTTCGGCGTTGCGCGCAGAGAGCACCACGCGTGCGCCGGCGGCGTGCAGCGCAGCGGCGGTGGCGCGGCCGATGCCGGTGGAAGCACCCACCAGCCACACTGTCTTGCCGGCCCAGCTTTCAATGCGGGGGTTGAGCGACATCGTCTTAGCTGCTTTTGTAGAACGACAGCGTCACATCGCCCAGGTGAAAGCCGAACTTGCTCATCGCCGCCTTGTTCAGCATCACCTGCTTGTCCATCAAATACATCCAGTCGTCGAACTGCACCTCGTAGGTCTTGCCGTCCACCGGCAGACTGAGCGTGTAGCGCCAGTTCAGCGCGTTGCCGGCGGCGCGGCCCTCGGCCACGCCCACCACGTCGTCGGCGCGGCCCGTCCAGCGGCCGTTGCCTTCGTCGGTGAGCTTCCACACCCGGCGTTCGGTCTTGCCGTCGCTGTAGGTGAAGCGTTCGTCAAGCAGGCCCTGGTTGCCGTTCCAGCTGCCGGTGAGTTGCACCGTGAAGCGGCGCACTACCTTGCCGGAACGGTCGGTGAACAGGCCGTGGGCGACCATCTCGCCGTTGAAGTAGGTCTTCAGGTCGAGCACGGGTTTTTCATTGGCGTAGTCGGCCGGGGTGGGCGCAGATGCGCAGCCTGACATCACAGCAGCGGCGGCCAGCGCAGTGGCCAGCATCCAAAGAGCACGGCGTTTCATGATGACTTTTCCTTGCGAATCCAAAGTGTCCAAAGCAGCCCTGCCGCGCCCACTTTCAGCACGCAGGGCAAGAGGCAGTAGGCGAGTGTCAGCGCGCTCAGCGCACTGGCGCTGCGGCTGCCAGGGCTGTAGCCAAAAGCGGCCAGCAGCGGCAAAGAGATGCCCGCGGCCAGCGCCAGGTTCAGCTTGGTGGCGAAGTTCCACCAGCCGAAGTAAGCACCTTCCAGCCGGCCGCCATGGCCGGCGCGTTGGATGACGCCGGCCAGCAGCGCGCCGGGCAGCGTGAGGTCGGCGCCCAGCGCCACGCCGCTGGCCACGCAGACGGCGGTGAAGGCGGCCACGTCACCCGCACCCAGCAGCGTGGCCCAGGCGAAGGTGGCAATCGCCAACACCATGCCCACGCCCCAGGTGCGCGCCAGGCCCAGCCTTGCCACGCCGCGCAGCCACAGCGGCATGCTCAGTGCACCGGCGGCGAAATAACTGGCCAGGAACAGCGGCTCGAAGTTTTGCGCCTGCAGCCGGTCGCGGATGAAGAACAGCACCAGCGTCGCCGGCACCGCGCTGGCCACGCCATTGAGCAAATAGATGGCCAGCAAGCGGCGGAAGGCCGGCGTGCGCAGCGGGTTGGCTGCGGTGGTGTCGGCGCTGGCCAGCGCCTGCGGCCGCGGCGCGCCCGTCAGCAGCGCCACGCCCGCGGCCAGCACCAGCGCGAACACGATGCTGGTGACAGACAAACCGGCCACCGAGGGCAGCACGCTGGCCACCAGCACACCGGCCAGCGCCAGCCCTTCGCGCCACGACACGATGTGCGCCCGCTGCGCTTCGTCACCGCCCAGCCGCGCGCCCCAAGCCTGGTGCAGCACCGACAGTACGCTGTAGCTCAGGTAGGTGACGGCCAGCAGCAGCGCGCACCACAGCAGCAGTGCATCACGCCCTTGCACGGCCGGAAAGAACAGGCCGCGAAAGCCCAGCGCCAGCACCACCGCAGCGGCTGCGGCAATGGCCAGCACGCGGGCCGCCGAATGGGCAAACCAGGCGTCAGCCAGCCGGCCTATCCAGGGGTCGGCCACGGCGTCCAGCAAGCGTGCACCCAGCAGCAGGGCGCCCAGCGTGGCCAGCGGAATGCCGAACTCGGTGGCGTAGTGGTTGGGCAGCACCACGTACAGCGGCAGCGCCACAAAGGCCAGCGGCAGGCCCAGGGCGCCGTAGCGCACGCCCTGCCACCAGCCGCCTTGCCAGGCCACCGATGTGCTCGCGGCAACGGCCGTCACGGCGCCTTTTTCCCCAGCAACTGTTCGCGCAGCGCGGGCTCTGAAGTGCGCGGCGACAACCAGATGCCGAAGAACATGCGTGCAAATTCGGTGTCGCGCGGGTCACCGCGAAAGCTGCCGTTGACGAAGAAACGCACGCCGCTGCCGGGCACGTTCAAGCCGGTGATGCGGTCACCGGGTTGCACGTCGGGAATCAACTGCTTCAGGTTGCCCAGCCAGCGCTCGGCGACGCTGTCGCTGATGTCGCCCTGGCGGCGCATTTCTTTCAGTGAACGCTCAGCGATGTCGGCGCCGCTCAGGCTGCGCGCGTACTGCAATTCCAGGGCGAAGGGCGTGGCCGCCCAGTCGGCCGCCAGCGGTGCCGCGCCCAGCCACAAGCGGGCGTCGTAGATGTGCAGGCCGAAAAAACGCAGCCTGGCTGTGCCCAGCAGGCGCGCGCCGGGCAGTTCTGCCGCCACTTCCGCGGGCCCGCCGACGGGCGCCGGCGACTGCGCGCGCACCGCCAAAGCCGGCAGCAAGGCAGCGGCGATCACCAGGCGGCGGCGCGAAATCGGCTTCATTGCGGGCGGCGCAACGTGAACTGCACAACGTTCGTGTTGCCGGTATCAAAGGCGGCTTCGCAATAGGCCAGATAAAACTCCCAGATGTGCATGAAACGCTGGTCGAAGCCGAGCTTGCGTACCTGCGGGTCGGCCTTCAGGAATTCGGCGCGCCAGCGGCGCAGTGTTTCGGCGTAGTCGGGGCCAAAGGCGCATTCGTTGACCACCTCGAGCCCGGCCTTTGCGGCTTCGGCGCGAAAGGCCTGCGGGCTGGGCAGCAGGCCACCGGGGAAGATGTACTGCTGGATGAAGTCGGTGCTGCGCACATAACGATCAAACAGGTCGTCACGGATGGTGATGGTCTGGATGCAGGCGCGGCCACCGGGCTTCAGGCGGTTTTTCAGCGTCGTGAAAAAGCTGTCCCAGTATTCGCGGCCCACGGCCTCGAACATCTCGATGCTGGCGATGGCGTCGAAAGGCTCGTCGTTGATGTCGCGGTAGTCCTGCAAACGCAGGTCGGTGCGTGCTGCCAGGCCGTGGCGGGCCATGCGTTCGCGCGCGAATTCAAGCTGTTCTGTCGACAGCGTCACGCCGGTGACCTGGGCGCCGAATTCGCCCGCTGCGCATTCGGCCAAAGCGCCCCAGCCGCAGCCGATTTCAAGCAGGCGCTGGCCGGGTTGCAGTTCGCATTCACGCACCGCGCGGCGCACTTTGGCGGCCTGTGCCTGCGCCGTGGGCTTGGTGAAGTCGCCCTCGAACAGCGCGCTGCTGTAGTTCATGGTCTCGTCCAGCCAGAGGCGGTAAAACGGGTTGCCAATGTCGTAGTGGGCGTGGATGTTCTTGCGGCTGCCCTGGCGCGAATTGCGGTTCAGCAGGTGCTTGACGCGGTAGGCCAACGAGCCCCACCAGGTGCCGTAGATGGCAGATTCAACGACCTCGCGGTTGGCGATGAACAGCTTCAGCAGCGCGGCCAGGTCGGGGCTGGTCCAGCTGCCGTTGATGTAGGCCTCGGCAAAGCCGATGTCACCGCTTTTCAGCGCCGCGCCGCAGACACTCCAGTCGTGCAGTCGCAGTGCAGCGCGGGGTTCTTTGCCGCTGCCGAAATGGGCCTGGCCGCCATCGGGCAGTTGCACGTCCAGCGTGCCCACTTGCAGTTGCTTGAGCAGGCGGAACATGGCACGCGCCGCCGCGGGGGCGGTGGCGGGCAGGCTGAAAGCTGAAGCGGTGGGGGCGGTAGAGGTGCTCATGGCCGGGTCGGTGCAGAGGATGGTGTGAACGGAAAATTCAGCGTGAGATGAAAGCCTGCGGCGGTGCCGGCTTGGCGACAAAAGGCACCCGCTTGAAGCACAGCCGCAGCGCTTGCCAGTGGATGCGTGCGACGACGCCCAGCGTCATCAGCGGAATGCCGAAGAAAGCGGCGCGGGCGGCCCGCGGCGTCAGCGGCTGCAGGTGGCCCGAGACGCTGGTTTGCAGCAGGGCGCCGGTATCGTCGTCGTGGTCGATGCGGGCCACGGTGCGGCTGGCCGTGCGCATGAAGCGGAAGCGGTAACGGCCTTGCGTCTGGCAGAACGGTGAGACATGGAAGACCTTGGCCGCCACCAGTTCACGGCCGTAGGCCAGGCCAGGGCCGGCCAGCAGGTAGCAGTGCCTTTCGCCAAAGGTATTGTTGACCTCGGCGACGATGGCCGCCAGCGTGCCGTTGGCGCGGTGGCAGTACCAGAAGCTGACGGGCTTGAAGACATAGCCCAGCACACGCGGGTAGGTGTGCAGCCAGGTCTCGCCGCTGGCGTCTGCGATGCCTTCGGCGAGCAGCAATTCGTCCAGCCAGGCCAGCGCATCTTCACGGCCGTCGCCATGGTCTTTGTCGTGAAAGCTCAGCAGGCCACGCCGGTTGCGCGGCAGGCCGGCGCAAGGCTGTGCGCGCAGGCTGCGCATCGGCAGCATGACGAAGTAGGTGGGGTAGGCAAAGGCGTTGACGCGCGGCCGCAGGCGGGTGTGGCGCACCACGCCCAGGCCCAGCAGGGCTTGGGCGTGTCCGTTGATGCCGCCCAGGCCCAGCAGGGCTTGGGCGTGTCCGTTGATGCCGCCCAGGCCCAGCAGGGCTTGGGCGGGTGCGGGGCTGGTACCGCTGGTGGTTGCGGTATTCACGCCGCCGCCCGCTCGGCCCCAGCGCCTTGCCAGGCTTGGCGCAGCCGTGCCACCACGTCCAGCGCCGACATCAGGCCATCTTCGTGAAAGCCATAGCGCGTCCACGCGCCGCAGAACCAGGTGTGGGCCGCGCCCTGCAAGGCCGGCAGTTGCTGCTGTGCGCGGGTGGCCGCCAGGTCAAACACCGGGTGGCTGTAGTCGAAGCTGCCCAGCACCTTGCGCGGGTCTGGCATGGCGGCCGGGTCGGGGTTCAAGGACACCACCACCGGCTGCGCCCAAGGCAGCGGCTGCAAGCGGTTGATGAGGTAGTGCAGGCACACCGCGGCCTTCTCACGTCCCGTGTCTTGAGCGCGGGCATAGTTCCACGCCGCCCAGGCCAGCCGCCGGCTTGGCAGCACGGCAGCATCGGTGTGCAGCACGGCGTGGTTGGGGTGGTAGCGAATGGCGCCCAGCACCGCGCGCTCGGCAGGGCCCGCGTCGGCCAGCAGCGCCAGGCTTTGGTCGCTGTGGCAGGCCAGCACGACATCGTCGAAGCGTTCGCTGCCGGCGTCGGTGGCGACCATCACACCACCGTGGCCCTGGCCCGGCGGCACGCGGCGCACGCTGCGCGCGGGGCTGTTCAGGCGCGCATCGGGAATGGCCGCCAGCAGCTTGGCCACATAGTGCTTGGCACCACCGCGCACGGTGTACCACTGCGGCCGGTCTGCGACCTGGATGAGGCCGTGGTTGTGGCAGAAACGGATCATCGTGGCGACCGGGAAAAGCAGCATCTGGTCGGTCGGGCAAGACCAGATGCAGCCGATCATCGGCAGGAAGTACCAGTCGCGGAAAGTGGCGTTGAAACCGTGCTCGGCCAGGAAATCACCAATCGGCTGCGCCAGTTCGTTTTCAGCGCCGCGCTCGGCAATGCCGGTGGCCAGTTTGTTGAAGCGCACGATGTCGGCCAGCATGCGCAAGAAGCGCGGGCGCAGCAGGTTGCGGCGCTGGGCGAAGACGGTGTTCAGGTTGCAACCACTCCATTCCAGAGGGGCCGAACCCGCATCGCGCACCTGGACAGAAAACGACATGTCTGAAGCGGCGGTGTCAACTTTCAGTTCTTCAAACAGCCGCACCAGCTTGGGGTAGGTGCGGTGGTTGAAGACCAGGAAGCCGGTGTCCACGCCGTGCGTGATGGGCTCGCCTTGTGCGCCCGGCAGCATGATGTCCACCGTGTGCGTGTGGCCGCCGAAATAGGCGCCGGCTTCGAACAGCGTGACCCGGGCCTCGCCGGCCAGCGCATGCGCCACCGCCAGGCCGGATATGCCGGAGCCCACCACCGCCACGCGCTTCATGCGCGGGCCCCACCAAACAAAACAGGGGTGCTGCGCCGGGCAGCACCCCTGGACATAAAGACCGCCATGCGGTGCCCCGAAGCGAACGAGGGAGGGAGGGAGGAGGAGGAGAGAAGCTTCGGGATTGCGCTCGGACAATCCGAGAGACCGCACGGCAGTAAAACTTGAACCAGGCCCGGCTTGCCAAGCACGCCGAACCTGTGCTTGAGAAAGCACGCGGCGGCGAAAGTTCCGCGTGCCTTCAAGGCGGGCCGTAAAGATGCGCGAAGCGCTGTGTCACACAAGCCAGCTTGGGTGTCTGCGGCCATGCTGACCTGTGAAAAACCCATCGCGGTTGCTCCTGTGCTTGCGACTACGTCAAGCTGTACGACAGGGTCGTGAAATTGGATGTGAACTGTCCGGTCATTATTTGACCATATGGTAATCTTCGATGAAGCGAGTGTCGGCCAATGCCCCCTGCATGAAGTGGGAATTGCCACTGCGACCCAGGTCAGCGGGCCATGTCTTATTCAAATGCCGCCAAAGAACAGCCTTTGGAGCGAGAATCACAGCATCCAGAGATCTTTGTCCAGGACATGATCCCCCACAAAACCCAGTCCGGCGGGCGCCGGCCCCCACCGTGAACGAGCGTTCTCCCGCTGCCGTCATCACCTTGTCGATTGCCGCTGTCGAACGCGACACCGGCTTGTCCAAGGACACCCTGCGCGTATGGGAGCGCCGCTACGGCTTTCCCAGCCCCGGGCGCGACGGCATCGGCGAGCGCGCCTACACGCTGTCTCAGGTGGAAAAGCTGCGTGTCGTCAAGCGCCTGCTGGACGCCGGCCACCGGCCCGGGCGCATCGTGCCGCTGCCCATTGAAGCCCTGCAGCAGCTCACCGAACAGACCGTCGACCAGCCGCTGCGCAGTGTGGAAGCGTTGTTGGCCAGCGCCGATCTGCGCGACCACCTGGCGCTGATACGCAGCCACGACGTGCCCGCCCTGCGCAGTGAACTGGCGCGCCTGCTGGCCCGCCACGGCGTGGCGCGTTTTGTGTTGGACGTGATAAGCCCGCTGAATGCCGCCGTGGGTGACGCCTGGATGCGCGGCCAGATAGAGATTTTCGAGGAACACACCTACACCGAACTCGTGCAAGGCGTGCTGCGCCAGGCCGTCTGCGGCATTCCCGATGCCGCGGCCAGCGGTGCGCCGCGGGTGCTGCTCAGCACCTTCCCCGGTGAGCCGCATGGCCTGGGCCTGCTGATGGCCGAGGCGATGTTTGCGCTGGAAGGCTGCCGCTGCGTGTCGCTGGGCGTGCAGACGCCGCTGTGGGACATCGTGCGTGCGGCCCAGGCCTACCAGACCGACATCGTGGCGCTCAGTTTCACGGGCTGCACCAACCCCAATCAGGTCGTCGACAGCCTGGGTGAGTTGCGCGGCAAGCTGCCGGCCCATGTCGGTGTCTGGGCCGGTGGCAGTGCGCCGGTGCTGCACCGCCGCCGTATCGACGGCGTGTTGCCGCTGGCTTCGTTCGAGCCGCTGGCGGCCGAACTGCAGCGCTGGCGTGTCGCGTCGGCTGTGGCAGCATCGGCAGCATCCGCCAAGCCATGTCCCGCGTAAGGTGCTGTGTGACAGCATCCACGGTGCAACCCTAAAATGCAGGACATGCAGCCCGCCAAAGCCATGTTGTATCCCGAACTTTTCCGTCAGCTTGAAGCCGTGCGTTGGAACATGGACCACGACATTCCGTGGGACAAATTCAACGCCAGCGCCTTGAGCGAAGAGCAGGCGCAGACCATCAAGATGAACGCCATCACCGAGTGGGCGGCGCTGCCGGCCACCGAGATGTTTCTGCGCGACAACCGCGAAGACAGCGACTTCTCCGCCTTCATGAGCGTGTGGTTCTTCGAGGAACAAAAACACTCGCTGGTGCTGATGGAATACCTGCGCCGCTTCCGCCCCGACCTGGTACCCACCGAGGAAGAATTGCACGCCGTGCGCTTCGAATTCGACCCCGCGCCGGCACTGGAAACGCTGATGATGCATTTCTGCGGCGAGATCAGGCTCAACCACTGGTACCGCCGCGCCGCCGAATGGCACAGCGAGCCGGTCATTCGCGCCATCTACGAAACCCTGGCCCGCGACGAAGCCCGCCACGGCGGCGCCTACCTGCGCTACATGAAGCGCGCCCTGGGCAAGTTTGGCGACGAAGCGCGCGCCGCTTTCGCCAAGATCGGCGTGCTGATGGCCAGCGCGCGCCGCACGGCGCAGGCGCTGCACCCGACCAACCTGCACGTCAATGTGAAGCTGTTTCCGCGTGACACCATTCAAAGCCGCATGCCCAACCCAGAGTGGCTGGAACAGTGGCTGGACAAGCAGATTCAGTTCGACGCGGTGTGGGAAGGCAAGGTCGTCGAGCGCATCCTGCACAACCTGAGTCTGCTGATGGAGCGCAGCTTTGCCAGCGTGCAGGAACTGAACCGCTACCGCAAGGAAATCACCGCCGCCGTGGCCGCCCAGGCGCGCCCGCTTCACCCCACCTGATGACGTAAGAACCGCGACAAACGCCCCAGGCGCGCAGAATGCGGCGCGCTGCCCCCTGAAGCATCTTTACGGTGTGGTGGGCGGCCAAAGGGGCAGCGGCTTGCAGACAACGAACAAACCCGGGCGCGGTGGCCGCCCGAAGCGGTGGCCCACACCGCGCAACCATGCCGTGCTGGGCCTGCTGGCCGCCGCGGCTGTTGCGGCGGTCGTAGCCTGGGCGCCGGCCGCACGGGCACAAACCCCGCCCGTTCCCGTCCCCGCCACCGCCACCGCCACCGCCACCGCCACCGCCACCGTGCAGGTGCAAGGTTTTGAAGTCCAGGGCAACAGCCTGCTGTCGGCCGATACCTTGGCGCAGCGTCTGCTTGAATTCAAGGGCCCGAGCACGCTGCAACGCTTGCGCGATGCTGCCGCCGCGGTGCAAGAGCTGTACCGCCGCGCCGGCTACGGTGGTGTAGTGGCCTTTCTGCCCGAACAGGCCCTGCACGACGGCGTGCTGCGCATACGCGTCGTCGAAGGCAGGCTCACGCGGGTGGACGTGGCCGACAACAAGCAGTTCAGCACGGGCAACATCCGCGCCAGCCTGCCCACGCTGGTGACCGGCCGCACGCCCGACGTGCGCCGCATCGACGCCGAGATTCAACTGGCCAATGAAAACCCCGCCAAGACCGTGCAGGTGCTGCTGCAGCCCGGTGCCGAACCCGGCAGCATTGCAGCCAAAGTGAGTGTGGCCGAACAACCCGTGCAACGCTTCACGGCGCGGCTGGACAACACCGGCAGTGAACGCACCGGCCGCTGGCGCGCGGCTTTGGGTTGGCAGCACGCCAACGTCTTCGACAAGGACCATGTCTTCGGCGCCGAACTGCAGACCGCGCCCGAACACCCGTCTTCGGTGGCCGTGCTCAGCGGCAGCTACCGTGCACCGCTGTATGGGCCGGCGCTGGCCATCGATGCTTACGGCGCCTATTCCGATGTCGACGCCGGCAAGGTCGGCACGCCCGCCGGCGACCTGCAGTTCTCGGGCAAGGGCTATGTTGCCGGCTTGCGTGGCAGTGCCTACCTGCCGCGTTATCTGAACATCGACCAGCGCCTGGTGCTGGGCCTGGAATGGCGGCAATACCTGAACCACTGCGCCATAGCCGGCCTGCCGCAAGGCGCTTGCGGCGCGGCCGGCGCCAGCGTGTCGGTGCAGCCTGTCAGCCTGACGTACACCGCGCAGACCGTCAGCGACATCCGTTATGGCTTCAGCGTCGGCCTGCACCACAACCTGGGCCTGGGCGGCAGCCACGGCGCCGCTGCCGATTTCGATGCCGTGCGCAAAGGCAGCACCCGCGCCTACACGCTGCTGCGCGGCTCGGGCCAGGTGGCGGTGCCGGTGCAAGGCTGGGGCGTGCTGGCGGCGCGGCTGCAAGGCCAGTACAGCCACCAGGCGCTGGTGACGGGCGAGTTGTTCGGCATCGGCGGCGCGCAGTCGGTGCGGGGTTTTGAAGAACGTGAACTGGGTGGCGATGCTGGCGCGCAGATGAGCGTCGAAGTCCTCAGCCCGCTGGCCGGTGAATGGCTGCCCGCGCTGGCCGGCTACGACCTGCGCGGCCTGCTGTTTGCCGACGCCGGCTATGTCGCCAAGCGCCAGGGCGACCCCTGCAACGCCGGCCGCAGCCACTGCAAGCTGGGCGCTTTGGGCGCCGGCCTGCGAATGAACTGGCAGGCGTTGCAACTGCGGCTGGACGCAGCCCGCGCGATGAATGCTGGCGCCACCACGCAAAAGGGCGACACCCGCGTGCATCTGGCGCTGGCCTACAACTTCTGAACCCGCATCCTGCGCGGCGGCCGGCGCGGCTGCGGTGCACCAAGGAGAACCCGCCATGCGCAGCAAGTCCGTCACCCGCAAGCCCGCGCTGCGGCTCAAGCCGCTGGTTCATGCGCTGACACGAGCGATGACACAAGTGCGGACACAAACGCTGACCCAGACCCTGGCCGGCGCCTGCCTGCTGGCCAGCCCGTTGTGGCTGCATGCGCAGAGCGTGCTGCCCAGCGGCCTGCGGGTGGTGCAAGGCCAGGCCAGCGTGGCCACCCAGGGCACGCAAATGACGGTGCGCAATTCACCGAACGCGATCCTAAACTGGCAAAGTTTTTCGATAGGCGCGGCGCACAAGGTCTACTTCGACCAGGCCAGCGTGGCCAGCAAGGTGCTGAACCGCGTCATCGGCAACGACCCTTCGGCGATCTTCGGCAGCCTGGCCAGCAACGGCCAGGTCTGGCTGCTGAACCCCAACGGCGTGCTGTTTGGCGCCAACGCGCGGGTCGACGTGGCCGGCCTCGTCACCAGCACGCTGCGCCTGAACGACAACGACTTTCTCAACGGCCGTTTCCGCTTCACTGCAGCCGATGGTGATGCCGGTGTGGTGCGCAACGAAGGCGCGCTGAAAAGCAGCTTCGGCGGCCACATCGTGCTGCTGGGCAGCCGGGTGGAAAACGCCGGCAGCATTGAAGCCGCGGGCGGCAGCGTCAGCCTGGCCGCGGCGCGCAGCGTCGAGCTGGTCGACACAGGCTTGCCCAACCTGGCCGTGCGTGTGAACGTGGCCGCCGGCGAGGTGCTGAACATCGGCCGCCTGTCGGCCGCCGGCGGGCTTGTGGACGTGTACGCCGCCATCGTCAACCAGCAGGGCCTGGTGCAGGCCGACACGCTGGGCAGCGACGCGCTGGGCCGCATCGTGCTGCAGGCCAGCGACACACTCACTTTGACTGATAGCAGCCGCACCCAGGCCCGCGGTGTCGGGGCCGGGCAGCGCGCTGGCCAGGTGACGCTGGACAGCGGGCGCTTGACCCAGGTGCAGGGCGTGCTGGACGCCAGCGCGCAGCAGGCCGGCGGTGGCGGCCTGCTGGTACAGGGCGCACGCATCCTGCTGGGCCCGACCGCGTTGCTCGATGCATCGGGTGCCACGGGCGGTGGCTTGGTGCGCGTGGGCGGTGATTTCCAGGGCAAGAACCCGCTCGTCAAACATGCCGACAGGGTGGCCGTGGCCCAGGGTGCACAACTCAAGGCCAATGCCACCGACAACGGCGCTGGTGGCCGCGTCATTGTCTGGTCTGACAGCGCCACCCGCTTCGCCGGCAGCGCCGATGTGCGGGGCGGTGCATCGGCGGGCGACGGTGGCTTTGTCGAGGTGTCCAGCAAAGGCTATCTCGACTACCGCGGCACTTCAGACCGCAGCGCCGCGCGCGGTCGGGCCGGGCAGTTGCTGCTGGACCCGACCAACATCACCGTCCAGCTGACCGGCGCCGACATCAATGGCGATGGCTCGCCTGGCGACGACCTGGGCACCTCGACACTGCCTTTCGCAGCGCCGGGCGTCAACAGCATCATCACTGCGGGGGCGGTGGTCAGCCTGCTGTCCCAGGGCCCGGTGGCGCTGCAGGCCACGAACAACCTGACCGTCAATGCCACCATCAGCGCGGGCAGCAACGCACTGACGCTGCAGGCCGGCAACAACATCACCGTCAACGCCGCCATCAGCAAGAGCGGCGGGCTCACGCTGTCGGCCAACGACGTCGACGGGTCGCCTTCGGGCACTGGCGCCGTGACCCTGAACGCGCCGCTGGCCGCAGGCACGCTGTTCATCACCAACGGCGGCGGCGCCGGCGTACACCGCTTCGGCAGCGACATCACGGCCACTGCGCTGGATGTCAACGGCAGCATCTTGCTCAGCGCCACCAACACCTGGTCGCTGGCGGGCTTTTCTTCGGTCATCGCCAACAACATCATCGGCAGCGGCGGGCTGGTGAAGGTGGGCGTCGGCAGTCTGGGTTTGTTTGCACCCAACAGCTACACCGGCGGCACCACGGTGAACAACGGCACCTTGACGGTGGGCGGCGCCGACGCGCTGGGCACGGGCACGCTGACACTGAACGGCGGCACGCTCAGCCACCCCGGCAGCGACAACTTCACGATGCCGCTGGTGATAGGTCCGGCCGGCGGCACGCTGGACATCACGGCCAACACCGCGGTGCTGAACAACACCGTGACAGGCGCCGGCAGCTTGACGAAGACCGGCAGCGGCGCGCTGACGCTGGCCGTCGACGCCGTCTATGCCGGCACCACCACCCTCAGCGCCGGGGTGTTGAACATCGGTCAAGGCGGCGCGGCCGGCAACGTGGGTACCGGCAACGTCGTCATCAACGGCGGCACGCTGCGCTTCAACCGCAGCGACAACTTCACCTTCGGCAAGACCATCGGCGGCGCCGGTGCGGTGGTGCAGGCGGGCAGCGGCAGCACCACGCTGGCGGCGGCGGGCAGCTACCGCGGCGGCACCACGGTCACCGCCGGTACCTTGGTGGTGTCCAACCTGACGAATGCCCTGGGCTCCGGCACGCTGACGGTCAACGGGGGCAACTTCGACCTCACTGGCGGCTCGTCCCTGTCCAACAACGTCGTCGCCAACGGCGGCTCTCTCATCAGTTCGGCGGGCCTCAACACCATCAACGGCAACATCGACTTGCTGACCAACACGACCATGGGCGGCAGCGCTGGCATCTTGCAGCTGGCGGGGGTCGTCAGCGGCAATCTGCGCAGCGTCAATGTGGTGGGTGGCCTGTACCTGCTGACCGCCAACACCTACACCGGCGGCACCACGGTGGCCGCGGGCGCGACGCTGTCGTTGTCGGGTTCCGGCAGCGTGACGGGCACCATCGACATCGGTTCGGGCAGCTTGAATCTGCAGGGCAACGCATCGCTGAACAACCAGCTTCTGGTCGCCGGGGGCACGGTAGGCGCCAGTCTGGGCAGCAGCAGCGTCAGCGGCAACGTGGTGCTGGCAGGTGGTGGCGACCTGCGCTTGACGACCCAGACCGGCACCCTGGACATCACGGGCAACATCTCGGGCAACGGCGGCATCCTGGTGCCCTTCGGCGGCCTGGGCGGCATCACCTTGTCGGGCACCAACACCTACACCGGCACCACCACCATCCAGGGCAACGGCATGCAGGTGGCGGGCGGCGCCGCCATTCCAGACACTTCGCGTGTTAGCCTGCTGAGCACGCTGACGCTGCTGGGCAACGAAACCATAGGCTCGCTGGCGTCTTTCAGTGGCGGCGGCGTGGTCGACCTGGGCAACCATGTCTTGACGCTGGGTGGCGACAACACGTCTGCCACATTCGCGGGCGTGCTGTCGGGCAGCGCGGGCAGCCTGGTCAAACAAGGCAGCGGCAGTTTCACGTTGATGGGCGCCAACACCTACACCGGCAACACCACGGTGACCGCAGGCACGCTGCGTTTGGACACCAGCACGGCAACCGCCGGCAGCGGCGTCATCGCGCTGGGCGCCAACCGGCTTGACATCACGAATGGCGCCAGCGTGGCCAATGTGGTGACGGTGGCCAACGGCGCGGGCATCATCAACAGCAGCGGCGCCGGCACGCTGGCCTTCAATGCCACGCCGGTGGCGCTGGCCAATGGCAGCAGCATCACGCTGGCCAGCGACGGCAGCGGGCTGGCCATCAACCGCGCCTTCAACGACGGCGCCGGCACGGCTTCGGTCGCCACGGCCGGGGCGTCCACCGTGACGCTGGGCGCCGTGCAGGCCTGGCGCGGCACGACGACGGTGCAGGCCGGGACTTTGGCACTCGGCGTCAACAACGCGATCGCGTCGCTGGGCAGCGTGGTCGTCAACGGCGGCACGCTGGCGCTGGGCACGTTCAACGACAGCCTGGCAGCGGTGTCGCTGCAAGCGGGCGCCATCACC
>JANMJI010000002.1:0-42140 GCA_031371275.1 Betaproteobacteria bacterium | reverse complement strand
CAGGCTCATCACGCTGGGGTGGTGGCGCGGCCTCTGGCTGCACTCGTAACCGGCCGGCTTGTGCAGCATCAACAGCGCCTTGACGTGGCAGGTCCAGTCCAGGCCCTGCACACGCAGCGCCAGGGCCTCGGGCTCGAACTCGGCGTCGGTGTCGTCGACGACGTGGCCGGCCACTTGCACCTCGCCGCGTTGCACCAGGCCTGCACACACACGGCGGCTGCCGAAGCCCTGTCCGAACAGGATCTGGGCCAGGCGCCTGCTTGCCACGCGCGTCAGCCCGCCACCGCGCGCACCGCGTTGCGGATGGCGCGCGCCACGCATTCGGCGGCCATGGTGCCCAGCATGCTGATATCGCCGCTGCCACCGGCCGTGCCCGTGGCCAGCGCAAACAGCGCATCACCATCGTTGGCGGTGACCGGGCTGACCGCACGCGACAGGCCGTGATGCGCCAGCGCTGCCAACTGCGTGGCCTGGGCCTTGGTCAGCACCGCATCGGTGGCCACCACGCCGATGGTGGTGGCGCTGCCGGCCATGGCGTCCATCAAGCGCTGCGGCCCGCCGCCCGCCAACAGCGCGGCGGTGCTGTCGGCAAAGCCGCTGCCGTCGGCCTTGCGCGCACCGGCGATGACATGGCCTTGTTCGTCCAGCACGTCGCCAATGGCGTTGACGGCCACCAGCGCGCCCACAGTGAAGCCACCCACGCGCAGTGAAGCACTGCCGACGCCGCCGCGCATCGCGGGCTGCATGCCCCACAGCTTGCCCACCGTGGCGCCCAGGCCGGCGCCAGCCCGGCCTTGTGCGGGGCTTTGGGTGGATGCCGCTTCGCAGGCCGCATAGCCGGTGCTTGCATCCGGGCGAATGCGCGCGTCACCCAGCCACAAATCGAACAGCACCGCGGCCGGCACGATGGGCACGCGCAGCGGCTGTATGCCGTCAGCCGCAGCAGGGCCCACGGGCAGGCCGTGGCCACGTTCTTCCAGCCAGCGCATGACGCCGCCAGCAGCGTCCAGGCCAAAAGCGCTGCCGCCAGTCAAGAGCACGGCGTGCACTTGCTGCACGGTGTTTTCAGGCCGCAGCAACTCGGTTTCACGCGTGCCCGGCGCGCCGCCGCGCACGGCCACGCCACAGACTGCGCCTTGCGGGCACAGCACAACGGTGCAGCCGGTGGGGCGGCCGTGGGCGGCGGCGTGGCCGACGCTCAGCCCATTCACATCGGTGATGGCGCCGGGCGCCAACACGCTCATTTGTGAAGTTACTTAAGCGAACACACCCGCCGTGTCCTGCATGCGCGCCGACACTTCGCCCAGGTGGTGCAGGGTGTCGCCCAGGCTCATCTCCAGCATCGTCAAACGCTTGAAATAGTGGCTGGCGATGTACTCGTCGGTGCAGCCAATGCCGCCATGCAGTTGGATGCATTGCTGGCCGACGAAGCGCATGCTCTGGCCCAGTTGCACCCGCGCCTGGCTGATGGCGCGGCGGCGTTGCGCCACGGGCTCGCCCAGCTTCAGGCTGGCGTAGTAGCTCATCGAACGGCCCAACTCCAGCTGCATCTTCACGTCGGCCATGCGGTGGCGCAAAGCCTGGAAACTGGCCAAGGTGCTGTTGAACTGCTTGCGCGTGTTCATGTATTCCACCGTCACCGCCACCAGCTGGTCCATCAGGCCCACGGCTTCGGCGCATTGGGCGGCAATGCCGGCGTCCACCGCGTCTTCCAGCACGGCGTGGCCCTCGGTGGTGATGGGCTGTGCAGCGGCGGCTGTGAAGCGCACATCGGCAGCGCGGGCGCCGTCTTGGGTGGTGTAGGCGGTGACCTGTGCGGCGGCGCGTTCGACCAGGAACAGCGCGATGCCGGCGCTGTCGTCATCGGCACCAGCGGTGCGGGCCGGCACGACGAAGGCGTCGGCTTCGTCAGCGGCGGGCACCACACACTTCACGCCGTCCAGCGTCCAGCCATGGGCGTTTTGCGTGGCGCGTGTGGTGACATGGTTGAGCTTGTAGCGTGCCGCACGTTCCTGCAACGCCGGCACCACCAGGGCTTCGCCGCTGGCGATCTTTGGCAGCCACGCGGCCTGCAATGCGGCGGGGGCCACGGCCAGCAGGCGCGGCGCCATCAGCGCGGCAAAGGTGTAGGGCGCGTTGACCAAGCCGCGGCCCAGTTCTTCGCTGACCACCATCGCGTCAATCGCGCCCAGGCCCAGGCCGCCATGCGCTTCAGGCACGACCAGGCCGGTCAAGCCCAGTTCGGCCAGTTCGGTGTAGACAGCGCGGGTGGCGCCACCCGCCTTGGCCAACGCGTGTCTGCGCTCGAATGTGAAGCCTTTGTCAACCCAGCGATGGACTGCGTCGCGCAGGCTTTCTTGGTCGTCGGTGAAGTCGAAGTCCATCTCAATGCCCTCTCAGCTTGCTGTGGGGCATTGAAGCCCCCGTGGGGGGTAGCGAACGAATGTGAGCTTGGGGGTTCACGTTTCAGCTCCCCAGTACGGTTTGCGCCACGATGTTGCGTTGGACCTCGTTGGAGCCACCGTAAATCGTCGTCTTGCGCAGGTTGAAAAAGGTGCCGGCCAGCGGCAACAGGCCCAGCGGCACGGCCATGTCGCCCTGCCAGCCCGCACTCATGGCCTCGTGCACAAAGGGACGGCTCAACGGGCCGGCGGCCAGCATCATCAATTCTGAATAGCGCTGCTGAATTTCGCTGCCGCGAATCTTCAACAGGCCCGCCACGTCCAGGCTTTGCTTGCCGGTTTTCTCACCCGACAGCACGCGCAGCACCATCATTTCCAAAGCCACGATGTCGACTTCAAGCAGCGCAATCTGGTCGCGGAAACGGCTGTCTTCGTAGACGCCTTCGGCCTTGCTGATTCGCTTCAAGCGTTCGAGTTCGCGCTTGGCCCGGTTCACGTCGGCGATGTTGGTGCGCTCGTGGCTGAGCAGGTGCTTGGCATAGGTCCAGCCCTTGTTTTCTTCGCCGATCAGGTTGTCGGCCGGCACCTCGACGTTGTCGAACCAGACCTCGTTGACCTCGGGTTCACCGTCCATCAACACGATGGGCCGAACCGTGATGCCGGGGCTTTTCATGTCGATGAGCAAGAAGCTGATGCCGGTCTGCGGCTTGCCTTCGCTGCTGGTGCGCACGAGGCAGAAAATCCACTCGCCGTATTGGCCCAGCGTGGTCCAGGTTTTCTGGCCGTTGACGATGTATTTGTCTCCCGAGCTTGTGGATTTGCGTTCGGCCTTGCACTTCAGCGATGCCAGGTCTGAACCCGAGCCCGGCTCGCTGTAGCCCTGGCTCCACCACACTTCACCGCTGGCAATGCCGGGCAAGAAACGCTTGTGCTGCTCTGCATTGCCAAAGGCCATGATGACCGGCGCCACCATCACCGGGCCGAAAGGAATGACGCGCGGCGCGCAAGCCAGCGCCAGTTCTTCCTCGAACAGGTGCTTCTGTATCGCGTTCCAGCCCGGGCCGCCGAACTTCTCGGGCCAGCCCCAGCCCAGCCAGCCCTTTTTGCCCAATATCTTGGCCCAGCGCTGGTGGTCGTCGCGCGTCAGACGCAAGGCGTGGCGCACGTTGTGGGCGATGTCGGTGGGCAGGCTTTCGGCCACCCATTGCCGTATCTCGTGGCGGAAGGCCGTTTCTTCGGCGGTGAAATTCAGGTCCATGGCGGGGCGCTCCTTGGCACAGCAACAACCGGGGGTTTTAGCACGATCGTTCGTAAATGCTTTGTCTCGATGGGGACAAAGTTCAGCAGCGGTGCAGCCCGCATCACTTCAGTTCCAGCCGCATCACATCGTTGTCACGTTTCATCTGCAAACGGGCCAGAAAGCTGTTGCCCAGCAGCACCACCGGCATCGCCTGCGGCACCACCGCGGCGCTGACGTTGGCCAACTCCACATCACCCACGCGCACGCTGTTCAAAGTCACCAGCCAGATCGGCACTGTGCCGTTGGCGGTCTGGGTGCTGCCGCGGCGGGCGCTGCTCAGGTCCAGGCCCAGACGGTCGGCGTCTTCACGGCCCAGGCTGACCAGCGTGGCGCCGGTATCGACCATGAAGCGCACCTGTTTGCCGTTGATGCTGCCGGCGGCCGTGAAGTGCCCGCCCGAGCCTGCCGTCAAAACGATCTCGCGTGCGGCGGTGCGCGGCGGCGCCGCACCCAGCTGCGCGGGCGTCGCGCCCACACGCAGCGGGAACATCAGGCCGGCACGTTCAACTTCGGCGACATCGCCATTCCAGCGCAGCAGCTTGACGCCGGCCACGGTCTGGCCGACGGCCACGGCATGCGGCTGGCCGTCGACCACCAGCAAGGCGCGCTCGCCCATGCGGCCCGACAGCACCACGGCCTGGGCGAACGCCGGGCTGGCCGCTTGCGCAGCCACCAGCAGCGCGGCCAGCAGCGCTACTCGCGAAAGTTGTTGAAGCTCAGTGGCCACTCGGTCATGTCCTTGCGCAGCAGCGCGATGGCCTGCTGCAACACGTCGCGCTTGGCGCCGGTGACGCGCAGCGCGTCGCCCTGAAACGCGCCTTGCACTTTGAGTTTGCTGGCCTTCAGTGCGTTCTGCATCTTGCGCGCGGTGTCGGCGTCGACGCCGCTTTTCACCGCCACGGCCTGCTTCAATTTGTCGTGGCTCATTTTCTGCGGCGTGGCGCTGAAATCGAGCAGGCGCACGTCGACACCGCGTTTGCTCAGCTTGGTCAGCAGCACGTCGCGCACCTGTTCAAGCTGAAAGTCGCTGTCGGCCCAGAGCGTGATTTCGCGGCTTTTGGGCGTCGGCGAAACCAGGTCGATTTGCGCGCTGGAACCCTTGAAATCAAAGCGCGTGCCGATTTCCTTCGTCGCCTGCTCGATGGCGTTGCGCAACTCCACAAGATCGGGTTCGATGACGGCGTCAAAGCTGGGCATGTTGATTCTCAAGATGCGGAAATACGGCTGAAAAGGGCAGGCTGAATATGCACCAAAATTGTGGCATGACGACCCCTGCCGTGCCTTTGAATATGCCCTTGCAGGTGCAACAGCGTGCCAGCCTGCGCGAACACAACAGCTTCGGCCTGCCGGCCGTGGCCCGCACCCTTGTTCGCGTGCAAAGCGAGGCCGACGTGCGCCGCGTGGTGGACCACCCCGACTACGGTTTGAAGCCCAGCTTCATCCTCGGCGGCGGCAGCAACGTGGTGTTGACGCGCGACCTTGACTGCGTGGTGCTGAAGGTGGAAGTCCCCGGCCGCAGGCTGGTGGCCGAAACCAGCGCTGTCCGCATCGTCGAAGCCGGTGCCGGCGAAGCCTGGCCGGCCTTTGTGGCGTGGACCATCGAACAAGGCTGGCCGGGGCTGGAAAACCTGGCGCTGATTCCGGGTTCGGTGGGTGCTGCGCCGGTGCAGAACATCGGTGCCTATGGCGTGGAATTGAAAGACCGTTTCCATTCGCTGGACGCGGTGGATCTGGTGACCGGCCGCAGCGTCACGCTGGACGCCGCGGTGTGCCGCTTCGGCTACCGCGACAGCGTCTTCAAGCATGCCCTGGCCGGCAAGAGCGTCATCACCCGCGTGCGTTTTGCGCTGCCCAAACCCTGGCAGCCAGTGCTGGGTTATCTGGACCTGGAACGCAAGATGATGGAGACCGGCAACCACCAGCCCGACGCGCGCACGGTGTTCGACTGGGTCTGCGCCATACGCCGCGCCAAGCTGCCCGATCCGGCCGTCATCGGCAACGCCGGCAGCTTCTTCAAGAACCCGGTGGTGACCGAAGAACAGTGCCGCGACATCATCGGCCGCGACCCGGAAATCGTGCATTACCCGCTTCCCGATGGCAGCGTCAAACTGGCCGCCGGCTGGTTGATAGACGCCTGCGGCTGGAAGGGTAAAAGCGTGGGCCGGGCGGCGGTGTACGAGAAGCAGGCGCTGGTGCTCGTCAACCGTGGCGGCGCCAGTGGTGCCGAGGTGGTGACGCTGGCGCGCGCCATCCAGGAATCGGTCTACGGCCGCTTTGGCATTCGGCTCGAACCCGAGCCCATCATTGTGTAGACCGCGTGGCGGCCGGCCCGGCCAAGCCCAGCGCGGCCACGGCCTGGCGCGTCAGCGGTAGCTGCACTTCAAAGCGCTGCACCAGGCGCGCTATCTCGTGCGCGGGCAGGTGGGCCGCACCCTCGTGCAAGGCTTCGGCGGTGGCGGCCAGACCGGCCAGGCCCAGGTTCAGCGCCGCGCCTTTCACGGCATGCGCGTTGACACGCACTTCCAGCGGCTGGGCGTCGCGCACCGCAGCACGCAGGCGTTGCACCGTTTCCGGCCCCTGGTCCAGAAAACCGTTGATCATCGCGGCCAGACGGGCCGCCGAAATCGCCTGCAGCGACATCGAAATCGCCGCTTCGTCCAGCAGCGGTGGTGTACCCGGGCGCGGCGGTGGGCGTGTGGCGGCGGTGTCGTGGGTCAGCGGCGTGCTGCTGACATCGGTGCCGAACAGGCGGCGTAACAGGGTCGCCAGCTTTTGCGGGCTTACCGGCTTGGTCAGGTAGTCGTTCATGCCGGCCAGCAGGCAGCGTTCGCGGGTTTCTTCAAACGCGTCGGCTGTCAGCGCCACGATGGGCAGCGTTGACGTGGCGGCTTCGGGCAGTGCGCGCAGCGCGCGCGTGGCCCCCAGACCGTCCAGCACCGGCATGTGCAAGTCCATCAGCACCAGGTCAAAACGACGCGAACGCGCGGCCTGCACCGCTTCCTGGCCGTTGCTGGTGAAGTGCGCTTCGTGGCCCAGGTTTTCCAGCAGCGCGGCCATGTACTGGCGGTTCACAGGGTGGTCTTCGGCGACCAGCACCTGCAGCGGGCGCGACAGGCCGGCGCTGCCTGGCCTGGCCTGCGGCGGTGGCACCGGCACCGCCTGGGTCGGCATCTGGAAGCAAAAGCTGCTGCCAACGCCGGCTTTGCTGCGCGCGGTGATGTCGCCGCCCATCAACCGCGCCAGGTTGCGCGAGATTTCCAGCCCCAGCCCGCTGCCGCCGTGACGGCGCGAACGCGAGTTGTCGGCCTGCATAAAGCGCTTGAACAGCAAGGCCAGCGTGGCTTCGTCGATGCCCACGCCGGTGTCGGTGACGATGAATTCGAGTGTCGGGTGGCCCTGCGCATCGGTGCGGCAGCGCAGGTCCAGCACGACGGCGCCGTGGTCTGAAAACTTGATGGCGTTGGACAGCAGGTTGAAGACGATCTGCTTGACACGCGTGGGGTCGGCCAACACCCGTTCGGGCACCGCCGGGTCGGCGTCCAGGTGCAGCGCCAGCTGCTTGGCCATGGCCTGCGGGCGCATCAGTGCTTCGACTTCGCGCAGCAGCGCGCGCAAGTCCACCGGCACGCGGGCCAGCGAAAGGCGGCCACTTTCCAGTTGCGACATGTCCAGGATGTCGTTCAGCAGCGCCAGCAGGTGGTCGGCAGATTCGGTGGCCGTGCGCAGGCAGTCGATCTGCCGCGGCGTCAAGCCCGTTTCGCGCAGCAACGACAACATGCCCATCAGGCCGTGGAACGGGGTGCGGATTTCGTGGCTCATATTGGCCAGAAAGGCGCTCTTGGCAGCGCTGGCCGCCTCGGCCTCAAGGCGCGCCTGGCGCAGACTGGTGGCCAGATCTTCCAGCACCAGCCGGCGTTCACGCAACTGGCGCACTTGGCGCAGCGCGATGGCCGCAAAAGCCAGCGTCAACACCGACAGGAACACGGTCAGCCCCAGGCCCAGACGGTTTTGCGCCTGCACCGCCTGAGCGCGCTGCGCCAACTGGCCGGTAAGCCGGCGCGCGGCGTCGGTGCCGATTTCGTGAATCGGGCCGTCCAGCGCTTCCAATGCGGGCTGCAACGCGGCCACGAAGGCGCGGCTGGGTTCGGTCTGCGGCGCGTCGCCCAAAGCCCGGTCAGCGCCGGCGATGAAGGCGTCTACCTGGTCGAGCGTGCGGCCATGTTCTTCGTCGCGGCTGATTGGCGGTTCGGGCGGCGACGCAGGCGGTGACGCGAGCGGTGACACCGGCGGAAGACGCCCGCGGTCGCTGCGCAGCAGCGCCACCCGCTGCACCCAACTGCGGTAGTGGGCCCGCAGCTGCGTGCCGTCCAGCGGCACACGTTCATCAGCCGCCATGCGCCATTGCTGGCGCAGGCGCAGGTAGTCGGTTTCGGCCTCAAAGATGCTGAGCACGTCGAAGTCGGTGCCGGGCTCGAAAGCCTGGCGCAGCAGCGCGTACTGCCGCGCCTGCACCACGGCCACCGCCAGCAGCGCCAGCGCCAGCACCATGCCCACCAGCCGCAGCCAGGAAACACCCCGACGCTGCTGTGTGGCGGGCGGTGTGTCTGGCGTGGCCATCGCGGTTCAGCCGGTTTGCAGCATGTCGCCCAAATCCAGACCCGTCAGCCGCTTCGCGCCCTGCGCCAGCCAGAACATCAGCGCCATCATCATCAACATCGAAGGCACGGCAATCACCGGGTAGCTCAGCAGCGTCAGGCGGCCCAGCTCTTCGTTGAAGGCGGTGGTGCCGGCCGGGGCATGCACCACCCAGCGCGCCAGCACATAGTTGGCCACCGCCGAAAAGAAAAAGGTGCAGGCCAGCAGGATGGTGCCAGTGCGCAGGCGGGCCTCGAACAGCGCGTTGTTGCGGCGCTCGTCCAGCGCCTTGTGCACCTTGTCGACGTCGAAAAGCTGCGCATTGAAAACCAGCATGCGAATCAGCGGCGTCTGCGTCCAGGTGGAACCGAGGATGACCAGGCCGATGAGCCCCGGCACCGCGGCTTCTTTCACCGCCAGCCAGCGTGCGTCCAGCGCGAGTAAACCGATCCCGCCAGTCAGCAGCGTGCTGACCACGCCCAGCACACTGAGCCAGTTCAGCTTGCGCCTGCGGATGCCGTCCCACAGGCCCCAGCCCAGCGGAAAGGCCAGCGCCAGGGCCAGCGCACCCAGCGTGCCCAGGCGGGAATCGCCGCTCAGCTTCATGAGGATGAAGGCGGGCAGCAAGATGGTGATGCCGATTTCGATCAGCGGGTTGGGTTTGGCTTGTTTGTTCATGCGTTGCGCAGGCTAACGGGTCTGGGCTGAATGGCATGGGCATGCCCAGTGCGGTTCTTCACGTTCAAGCATCGGACTGTGCCACGCCCGGCCGGCCGGGGCTCGACACGGGCTGAACTGGACCTACGGCAGCGGCAGCGCACGCAACGCTGCCAGCTTGGCGCTGTAGCGCGCCTGCTCGGCCGGCGTGCCGCTGTGTTCTATGGCCTGGCGCATGTGCTTTTCGGCGCTGCGCTGGTCGCCCAGCGTGGCGTCGGCCACGGCGGCCCAGAAATGGCTTTCGTGTTGATAGGGCTGGCGCCGCAATTCACGGGCGATCAGGTCGCGGGCGCGTTTGGCGTCACCGGCCACCAAGGCCTCGCGGCCCAGGTCAAGGAAGTAAAACGGCGGGTAAGGCTGGACATCGGCCAGGTGGCGCGAAACGGCCTCGGCTTCGGCACTGCGGCCGGCCCGCGTCAGCGTCACGATCAGGTTGGTCAGCGCCGCGTCGTCGTCGGGGGCGCGCGCCAGCACATGGCGCAGCGCGGCTTCGGCTTGCAGCAGCCGGCCGTTGCGCAGGTAGACCACGGCCAGCGTGTTGATGCCGGGCAGGTAGGCCGGGTCTTGGCGCAGCGTTTCGCGGGCCCAGGCATAGGCCGCAGCGGGCCGGCCGCCGGTCAGTGTTTCCACCGCGCGGTTGTTCATGAACATCGCCAGCACGGTGTTTTCGCTCAGCACACGCACGTTGGTGCCACGCAGCGATTCGGGCGGCACAAAGTCGACCGTCATCTCGCTGGCGAATGGCTGGTCGCGCAGGTAGCTGGAAGCCCCGCGCGACAACACCACGTTGATGTGGCCGCTGGCCAGCGTTAGCTCGTTGCTGCGGCTGTACTGTTCACGCACCTGCACACTCTGGTAGCGCACCGGCATGTCCAGGTACTTGGCAAAAGCCGCGGTCATGATGACCAGCGACAGGCAGTTGCCGGCACGCGCCTCGAACGCTTGGGCGGCGGTGCGGGTGACGCCGTCGTCATAGTCCAGCCGCAACTGGCCGCGGGCCACAAGCGCATCCATCAGCGCCCGCCGGCCGTCCTTGTGCCCGCGGACGGCGGCGATCTCGGTGTCGGCAAAACGCTGCATGGCGGCGTTCAGTGCGAACACCTGGCCCGCGGCGATGGGCTCGTTGCCGGCGCTGGGAAACAGCTCGTCGTGCAACAACGGCCGCACTTGCGCCAGGTTGTTCTCAAGTGGGTTGCTGGCGCAGCCCGCCAACAATGCCAGCACCAGCACCAGCACCAGCACCGGCGCCGCAGCGCACCACGGTGCGCGCCGGCGTTGGGGGTGTGGCCACAAAGCTTTGTGCAACACGGGCATGGCAGGCCTCCATCCGGTGCGCGGCAGGCGCAGGCTTCATGCTACGCCGCGCGCTGGCAGCATGCAGTACGGGGAAAGTCCTAGCCGTCCAGCCCCAGGCCGTGGCGCAAACGTGTCGCGGCCTGGCGCAGCGCGGCGTTGGGCACGGCGGCGGCACGGTCCAGCATGTGGCGGGCATACTCCGGGTCGGTTTGCAGGCGTTCCACATGCACATCGACACCATGGCCGCGCAGCAGCCATTTCAGTTCGATGATCTCAACGAGCCAGACTGCCGACGGGCTGCCTGAAAAAACCGTGTTCATGGGTGCATGCATGGTGTGCTGACGACCTTAACGGCCGATGCCCGCACGAAGCTGACACCCGATTGGGGAGTTGACCCCAAAAACCAACGCCCAGCCCGAATTCACACGCTTGACGACGATGCACCCCACGCCCCCGATGACCCCGCTGGCCGAACTGCCGGCACAACTCTCGGCCGCCGGCTGGGCGGTGCTGGATGCCGCTTGCCTGGCCCGCCTGTGCGATGTGCCAGCGCCAGCCTGGCTGGCCTGGCAGCCGCTGTGGCAGGCGCTGCCGCCCGACCCCCATTTGCGCGATGGCGGCCGCTACCGACGCCGCCGCCATGGCTGTTTTCAGGTCACCACACAGGGCGTGGTGCCGGTGCCACACCGGGCGCATTGGCAGCCGCTGGAATACAACGCGCTGCACGGCGGCATTCAGCGCTGGTTTGAGCCGCTGGCGGCCGAACTGGTGGCCGACCCCGCTTGGGCACGTCTGCTGCAAGGCCTGGCCGGCGTGGCCGACCTGCTGCACGGCGCGGCCCACTGGTCGGTGGAAGCGCACCCGTTTCGCATCGACACCGCGGGTGAGGGCGCGATTGGCAGGCCGACACCCGAAGGCGCCCACCGCGATGGCGTCGATCTGGTGGTGGTGTTGATGGTCGACCGCCACAACGTCAAGGGCGGCGAAACGCGCGTCTTTGATGCCGAAGGGCCACAGGGCGTGCGCTTCACGCTGCGTCAACCCTTTAGCGCATTGCTGCTGGACGACGCAAGGGTGATCCACGAAACCACGCCCATCCAGCCACTGGACGGCACCCAGGCAGCCTGGCGCGACACGCTGGTGCTGACCTACCGCCGCGGCGGCTTCCAAGGCCCTGCAGACGGCCTGCAAAAGACTGAATTGCGATGAATCCCTCCGATCTGCAGCCGCTGGCGATCACCTATGACGACATCGCCGCCGCCGCGGCGCGTCTGCACGGCGTGGCCCAGCGCACGCCGGTGCTGACTTCAAGCACCGCCGACCTTGCCACCGGCGCCCGCATCTTCTTCAAGTGCGAGAACTTCCAGCGCATGGGCGCCTTCAAGTTCCGCGGCGCCTACAACGCGCTGGCGCAGTTCAGGCCCGCGCAGCGGCGTGCCGGTGTCATCGCTTTCAGTTCCGGCAACCACGCGCAAGCGATTGCCTTGTCGGCGCGGCTGCTGGGCATGCCTTCGGTCATCGTCATGCCGCGCGACAGCCCGGCGGCCAAGCTGGCCGCCACGCGGGTCTACCAAAGCGGCCAACCCGGCAGCGAGGTGGTGCTGTTCGACCGCTACACCGAAGACCGCGAAGCCATCACTGCGCGGCTGGCGCAGCAGCGCGGCATGACGCTGGTTCCACCCTATGACCACGCCCAGGTGATGGCCGGGCAGGGCACGGCCACGGCCGAGTTGCTGCAAGACACCGGCGCGCTGGACAAGCTGGTGGTGTGTGTGGGCGGCGGCGGGCTGATTGCGGGCAGCGCCGTGGCTGCCCACCACCTGTGCCCGGGCATCGACGTCATCGGCGTTGAACCCGAGGCCGGCAACGACACGCAACAAAGCCTGGCCTTGGGCCGCATCGTGCACATCGACACGCCCAAGACCATCGCTGACGGTGCCCAGACCCAGCACAGCGGTCAGCTCACTTTCCCCGTTATCCAGCGCCTGGTCAGCCGCATCGTCACCGTCAGCGACGAACAGCTGGTGGCGGCCATGCGCTTCTTCGCCGAACGCATGAAGATGGTCGTCGAGCCGACCGGCTGCCTGGCCGCGGCGGCGCTGCTGCAGGGCGTGGTGGCGGCGCGGGGGCAGCGTGTGGGCGTGATCGTCAGCGGCGGCAATGTCGACATCGCCCGCTACGCCGCGCTGCTGGCTGGCGCTGCTGCGTAGGCATATAGGCGTGTAGGCCATCACCGGGCGCAGACGCTTCAGGAAGATGGCGGGCGCCGAGCCTGCCGGGCCTGCGGTATGGTCGCGCCTTCGCCTTCAACCGAGACCCCGCCATGGCCGACGCCGCGCCGACTGAAAAGTCCGAAAAGACCGACAAGCCAGACCCCGAAGCCGCGAAACGGCAACGCGATCTGGTCGACAAGCTACTGGCGCGGCCGGCGGCAGCAAGCACGGCCAGCATCACGCTGGGCGGCAAGCTGCTGGACTACGGCGTCAACGTCGCCTTCATGCCCGTGCAGGTCGGCGGCCTGGCCGGTGCGGCGGGCGAACCCGAGGCCGCGGTGATGACCACCGCCTATCTGCTGAAAGACGCCCCGGTGGCCGAACGGCCGGTGTGTTTTGCCTTCAACGGCGGCCCCGGTTCGGCTTCCATCTGGTTGCAGTTCGGCGCCCTCGGCCCCAAGCGCGTGGTCGTGCCGGACGACGGCAGCATGCCGCGTGCGCCCTATGCGGTGGAGGACAACCCGCACAGCTGGTTCGAGCACTTCGACCTGGTGTTCATCGACCCGCCGCACACCGGCTGGTCTGTCACCGCCAGCGAAGCGGCACGCAAGAAAATGCTGGCCGTGGATGGCGACATTGAAGCGCTGGCCGAGGTCATGCGCGGCTGGCTGACGCGCCACCAGCGCTGGAATTCACCGCTGTACCTGGCGGGTGAAAGTTACGGCACGACACGCGGCGCCGGCCTGGCCGAGAAGATGCTGGACCTGGGTGCGGTGCTCAGCGGCGTGATTTTGGTGTCGTGCGCGATGGACCTGCAAAGCCTGGTCTTCGCGCCCGCCAACGACCTGCCGTTCGGGCTCTTCCTGCCCGCCTTTGCCAACGTGTCGCAGTACCACGGCCTGCTGTCGGGCCCGCAGGCTGCGTCACCCGAAGCCGCACGCGCCGCGGCCGAAGCCTTTGTGCAGGACGACTACGTGGCCGCGCTGCATGCCGGGGCGCGCCTGAGCGACAAGCGCCGCAGCGCCATCGCGCGCCGCGTGGCCGAACTGACGGGCTTGCCGCGCACGCTGGTCGAAGAACAAAACCTGCGCATCAGTGACCGCATCTACTTCACCGAAGCGCTGCGCGCCCGCGGCCGTGTGGTCGGCCGGCTGGAAGCGCGCGCCACCGGCCCGGCCGCCGCCAGCCGCGCGGGCGAGATGGAATTCGACCCCGGTATCGAGTCGATTGCCGGCCCCTACACGATGGCCGCGCTGGCCTTCTTCCGCGGCACGCTGGGGCTGGACCTGGAACACCGCTACAACGTGCTCAACCACGAGGTGAATCGCGCCTGGAACTGGAACCGCGGCGACGCCAGCCGCATGGGCTTTTGCGCCACCAGCCCCGACCTGGCGCGCGCGCTGCGCCGCAACAGCCACCTGAAAGTGCTGGCCGCCAGCGGACGCTACGACCTGGGCACGCCCTACAGCGCCAGCGACTGGAGCCTGGCCCAGCTGAATGCACCGGCCGAGGTGCTGGCGCGCGTGACCCACCGCTACTACGACGCCGGCCACATGATGTACACGCGGCAGGACGATTTGAAGCAGCTCAAGGACGACGTGGCGGCCTGGCTGGTTTGACGGGTCGGCTTGAAAGACAGTCGCACAAGCGCCTGCAACACGCGCCTGCAAAAAGCGCCTACAACAGGCGCTGCGCGGCCTGCGCCTGCAGCGCCAGAGCGGCCACGAACGCGGCGTCGGCGCGGCCGAAGCTGAAGTCGGCGAAATCAAAGCCCGGGCCGACGGTGGCGCCGACGTAGGCAAAATCGCCCAGCGGCTCGGCGGCCTGCCACCAGCCTGCCGGCACGACATGGCGCGGGCGGCGGCCGGCTGCCACCGCGCCGAGGTCTACGCTGGTGACGCCCGCCATGTCTGGCGGCGCCAGCCACAGCCGCAAGCCGGCGCCTTCCAGCAGGTGCCAGACCTCATCCGACAGCACCCGGTGCCAGGCCGAAAACTCGCCGGCGTTGAGCAGGAAATCGATCGTTGTCAGCGCCACGCGGGCGGGGCGGCCGTCGCTGGTTTGCACAGCGCTTGTGGACCGAAAAACCTCGCCGTAGTGGCCGCCCTCCGGATGCGGTTTCAGCGCCAGTTCGCGCACCAGTTCAAGCGCCCGTTGAATCACGCCATCTCCCGCACATCCGTCACCGGCACGCTGCCGAAATCAGCGCGGTCCAGCACATGCAGCACCTTGGTGGCGGCTTGCGCCGGGCTGTCAAGCTGGCCGGTTTCTTTCAGGCCCAGGAAGCGTTCGCGTTCTGGGAACTGCGCCGGGTCGGCATTGCGCAACTGCACCTGCATGTCGGTGTCTATGACCCCGGGCGCCAGCGACACCGTGCGCGCACCGTTGGGCTTGGCCGCTTCTTCCAGCGCCAGCGCGCGGGCCAGGTGGTCCATGCCGGCCTTGGCCGCGCAATAGGCCGCGCTGCCGGCCATGGGCCAGCGGCCCAGGCCCGAGGAAATCATCAACACCTTGCGCGGCAGCAGCCAGTTTTCGGTGGCGCGCAGAAAGGCCGCCGTCAGCAGCAGTGGCGCTTCAAGGCCGACGCGCAAGGCACTGCTCAGGGCAGCCGCGTCGTTGCCCGACAAGGGCGCTGGCGCGACCACCACGCCGGCGTTGTTGATGAGCGTGGCCGAGGCCAGCGTCGCCGGGTCTTGCGTGGCCAGCCAGGCGGCCAGGCGCGCGGTCACCGGCACCGGGTCGGCCAGATCGGCCTGCCAGACCAGCAATTCCGCGCCGGCCGGCACAGGCAGCAAGGTGGCCGCACGCGACAGTGCCAGCACACGGTGGCCGCGGGCCAGCAGTTGCTCGGCCAGGGCCAGGCCGAGCCCGCGTGAAGACCCGGTCAGGATGGTCAGGTGTTGTGTCATTTGCAGTGGCGACGAAGAAGACATGGATGGCACTGTAGCGGGCGCTCAGAAATCGCAAGCGCTGTGAAACTGCACCGCCTGGCCCGTGGCCGGATGCGCAAAGGCCAACTGCTCGGCATGCAGCAGCAAGCGGGGTGCGTGCAGCGGCGCCGCTGCATACAGCGCATCACCGCGCACCGGATGGCCGATGTGCTGCATGTGCACGCGCAACTGGTGTGAACGGCCGCTGATGGGGTGCAGCGCCACGCGCGTGCAGTCGGGGCCGCAGCCGCAGCCACAGCAGCCGCGTTCCAGCACGCGCCAGCGCGTCAGCGAAGGTTTGCCGGCCAGCAGATCCACCTTCTGGCGCGGGCGGTCTGGCCAATCGGCCGCCAAAGGGGCGTTGATCTCGCCTTCGTCGGCCAGCAGCAGGCCTTCGACGATGGCGACATACACCTTGTGCACCTGCCGTTGCGCAAAGGCCTGGCTGAGCTGGCGTTGCACCGCCGCGCCGCGGGCGAAAAGCAGCAGGCCCGAGGTCGCCATGTCCAGCCGGTGCACGACCAGCGCGTCTGCGTACAGCGCCTGCACGCGCGTGGCCAGGTTGTCGCGGCCGGCCTCACCGCGGCCCGGCACAGCCAGCAGGCCGGCAGGTTTGTTGGTGACGATCAGGTGTTCGTCCACATGCATCACGGTGACCGGGCCCATGCTGCCCAGCATATCGCCCGGCGGGGTTTGTAAGGCCAGCGCTGTGGTGTTCAATCGGGGGCTGTTGCGGCCCCGCGCCGCCACCTTCACCCACAGGCCCAAGCCATGCAAAGAAGAACCCTGCTCACGCTGCCGTTGTGGTCCGTGGCCGCCATCACGCCCATCACGCGCACCACGCAGGCCCAAGCCCAAGCCCCGGCCACCGTGCTGACCCGGGTGGAAACAGCGCTGGGCAGCTTTGTGATTGCGGTCGACCCGTCACGCGCGCCGGGCACGGTGGCCAACTACCTGGCTTACGTCGATGCAAAGTCGCTGGACAGCAGTTCGGTCTACCGCATCGTCACGCCGGCCAACCAACCCGACGAGACCAAGCACAAGATTTCGATCGTGCAGTGGGGCCTGAACCTGGCCGACGAGGCCAAGCCGCGGCTGCCCGCCATCGGCCACGAAACGACGCAGCAAACCGGCCTGCGCCACCTCGACGGCACGGTATCGATGGCGCGCAACGGCCCGGGCACCGCGGCCGCCGAATTCTTCATCTGCATCGGTGACCAGCCTGAACTTGACTTTGGCGGCCTCCGCAACCCCGACGGCCTGGGCTTCGCGGCCTTTGGCCAGGTGGTGGCAGGCCTTGGCGTGTTACAGGCGCTGTACCGGCTGGGCCAGGCTTCGCAGTACGTGAAGCCGCCGGTGGCGGTGTTGACGGTGCGGCGGGTGCGGGCCGAGGAAGTTGAAGCCACTGCGGATAAACGTTAGGCTTGCGCAAGAACGCCTCAGACGCAACGTTGCGCGCAGCCCTCAATTCGTATCACACCCACGTTTTCAGGCTTGACGCGGGGCCACCGCGGGCGCACATTGCGGGCTCTTGTTCCACCCGCCACAGGAGGCCGCCATGAAGACCACTGCCATTGCCCTTCTGTCGGCCCGCGCGCGCTGAACACAGCCCCCGCCTGCAGCCCCGCGCCGCAGGCTTGAAGCGCCTCACTTGAAGCGTGCCATTCAACCAGCCCCGGCTGGTGCTGTGACACCGCGTCCCGGCCGACACACCCACCCTCACTGAAGCCGCTGCGCGCTTTGCCGCGCGCTGCGTTGTGTGGCCTTGCGCCGCACTGGTTGGTCTTGTTCGGAACGTTTCACATCCATGATCGATTCATCGGTTTTTCACCGGCTGCGTGGCATTGGCCTGGCACCGGCGCTGCTTCAACACTGGGCGCTTCAAGCGCCTGCCTCTGAGACCCACAACAACGCCACGCTGATGCGTGTCACCGAGGTGCAGCGCGAAGGCCTGAGGCTGCACGACGGCGTGTCAGAACAGCCGGCGCGGCTGCTGCCGGCACTGCGCACACGGCTGGCCGACGAGGCCGATGCCATCGCCGTCGGCGATTGGGTGCTTGCCGAACGCAATGAGTTTGACGAATGGTGGGCGCACCAGCGCCTGCCACCGCTGAACCAGTTGGCGCGGCGCCTGCACGACGGCCGCGACAAGGTGGCGCGGGTGGTCATCGTCAGCAATGTCGACACCGCCTTGCTGGTGATGGGCCTGGACCACGACTTCAACCTGCGCCGGCTGGAACGCTACGTGGCACTCGTGCGCATGGCCGGCGTGGCGGGCGTCGTGGTGTTGACGAAGAAAGACTTGGTAGCGCAGGCCCAAGCGCAAGCGCAAACCCAGGCGGTGCGGGCCATGCTGCCGCCCGACGTGCCGGTGTTGGCCGTCAACGCGTTGGGTGACGAGCCGCGCGGGCAACTGGCGCCGTGGCTGCAACCCGCGCAAACGCTGGTGTTGCTGGGTTCCAGCGGCGCCGGCAAAAGCACCTTGACCAACGCATTGCTGGGCGCCGCCGTGCAAGACACCGGGGCCAGCCGCGAAGGCGACAACCGGGGCCGTCACACCACCACCACGCGCACGCTGCACACCACCGCCGAAGGTAGCTGCATCATCGACACCCCCGGCCTGCGCACGTTGCGGCTGGACGGTGATGCCGCTGAACTGGGTGCTGCGTTTGACGACATCGCCAGGCTGGCGTCGCTGTGCCGCTTCCGCGATTGCCAGCATGAAGCCGAACCCGGTTGCGCGGTGCTGGACGCGGTCAGCGCCGAACGCCTGCGCAACTACCGCAAGCTGCTGCGCGAGGCCCGCCGCGACACGCTGACCGCGCTGCAACGCAAGGGCCAGCTGCAGCAGTGGAAAGCCCGCAGCCGCGGCGTGCGTGAACGTCTGCAGAACAAGCGCGGATGAGTTTTTTCGTGGCCGCTGGCCCTGTGCCCCGCCAGCCGTTGCGGCCCCTGCCGTGGCGGCGAGCGGCGTGCCGGCCGCATGGCCAGCCCGCGCCTTGTGCGCGCCCCGTCAGGCCCGTGCCCGATCCACGGATTTCGCTGTGCCGGCCTGCACCAGTTCGTCACGCTGCGCCAATGCGGGGTACAGCCGCAGCCAGAGGCCCGCCACCAGCAGCGTGCCCAAGCCGCCCAGCACGACAGAGCCCACCGGCCCCATCAAGGCCGCGGTGGCGCCCGATTCGAATTCACCGAGTTGGTTGGAAGCGCCAATGAACACCGAATTCACCGCGCTGACGCGGCCCCGCATGGTGTCTGGCGTTTCCAGCTGCACCAGCGTTGAGCGGATGACGGCGCTGACCATGTCGGCTGCGCCAGTGATGGCCAGTGCGGCCATCGACATCCCCAAGTGCGCCGACAGCCCGAACACCAAAGATGCCAGGCCATAGACGGCCACCGCCGCCAACAACAGCGGGCCGGTGTGGCGCCGCACGGGCCAACGCGTGAGCAGCGCCGACATCAGCAGGGCGCCCACCGCCGGCGCGCTGCGCAACAGGCCCAGACCCCAGGGGCCCACCTGCAGGATGTCTTTCGCAAACATCGGCAGCAAGGCTGTGGCGCCGCCAAAGAGCACCGCAAACAAGTCCAGCGAAATGGCGCCCAGTACCACTTTGTGGTGCCACACAAAGTGCACACCGGCGAGCAAGGTTTGCAGCGTGGCGGCTTCGGCCGGCGGCGCGGTGTGGGTGTAGCGCAGCGCCAGGCACAGGCCGCACGACAGGCTGAACAGCAGGGCGCAGGTGCCGTAGGTGAAGGCGGCGCCCAAGCCGTAGATCAAACCCCCCAGCGCCGGCCCGGCAATGATGGCGCCCTGCAAGCCGGCCGAGCTGAAGGCCAGCGCCCGCGGCAGCATCACTTTGGGCACCAGCAATGGCGTCAGCGCCTGCTGCGCCGGCATCTGGAAGGCCCGCACACTGCCCAGCACCACCGACACCGCCAGCAGCAAACCACGGCTGGCAAAGCCTTCGTTGCTGGCCACGCACAGCAGCAGCGCGCTGGCCACCTGCACGGCCATGCACAGCGCCACGATGCGGCCCCGGTGGTGGCGGTCTATCAGGTGGCCGGCGGGCAGTGTCAAGACCAGCGCGGGTGCGAACTGCAGCAGCCCCACCAGGCCCAGGTCCCAGGCCGAGCCCGTCAGTTCGTACATCTGCCAGCCAATGGCCACCATCAGCATCTGGCCGGCCGAGACGCCGAACAGCCGCGCCAGCCACAGCAGCATGAATGACTTTTGCGCCAGCAGCGGCGCAGCTTCGCCATCCACTGCGGCGGTCACAGCGGCCGTCACGGCAGCGGCATGCCGCGGCGGGCCATCGCGGTGCGCAGGCGATCGGGGTAGTCGGTGATGATGCCGTCGACGCCCCAGCCCAACAGCTTGTCCAGCAACGCCGGGTCGTTGACGGTCCACGGAATCACCTTCAGGCCCAGCGTGTGGGCCTCGGCCAGCAGCGCCTGGCTCAAGTCAGCATGAAAGGGCGACCAGGTGCCTGCGCCCAGCGCCTGCACCAGGCGCGGCACCGAGTCGCCGTGGTCTTGTAGGCGCAGGCCAGCCGTCCAGCGGCCTGCGTCAGACGCGGTGGACCCGCCCACGTTGTCCAGGAAAGCCTGCTGCGCGGTCAGTGCCACGGTGGCCACGTCTGGCGCCAGCTTCTGCGCCACACGCAAAGTGCGCCAGTCGAAACTTTGAATCGACACGCGGGCGCGCAGGCCGTAGCGGTCAACCACCGCCAGCAGTGCCTTCACGAAGGCCTCGGGTTCGGGCGACAGTTCGGGCGCCGAACTGGGCGTCTGGGGCACCAGCTTGGTCTCGATGTTGAAGCGCACACGGCTGTCGCCCCGCGCGCGAACCATCGCAAACAGCGCGTCCAGCGTCGGCATGCGCTCGCCGTCCACAGGCTGCTGTTCAGGCAAGCCCTGGGCGTAACGGCTGCCCGGCTTCAGGCGGCCGACATCGTGGCTTTGCACCTCGGCCAAGGTCAGCGTGTGGATGGGCGGCCCCAGCTCGGCCAGCCATTGGCCGGCGGCATTGCGCGTGATGTTCGGGTTCAGCCGCTGGTCGTGCGCCACCACCACCTGGCCGTCGCGCGTGACGCCCACATCCAGCTCCAGCGTCGTCACACCCAGAGTCAGTGCAGTTCTGAAGGCAGCCAGCGTATTTTCAGGCGCCAGGCCGCGAGCGCCGCGGTGGCCTTGAAGGTCAAACCCGGCGGCGCCGGATGAAGCACGCGTTGGTGTGTCGGCGCAAGCACCCACGGCGTACACACAGGCGATGAAGGCGAGGGCCAGACCCCCGTGGTGGGGCAGTTTCACGGCTGACTATCCCTGTTAAGCTCATTTTTCATGTCTACCAGCACGTCACGTCTGAACAGCGACAACCCGAGCGCCTTGCCCGCGGGCACACGGCTGGGCGAATTCGAGTTGCTGAGTCTGTTGGGTGTGGGCGGCTTCGGCATTGTGTACTTGGCCTTTGACCACGCGCTGGAACGCGAGGTGGCCGTGAAGGAATACATGCCCGCTTCACTGGCCGGCCGCACAGAAACCATGCATGTGTCGCTGCGTTCGCAGTCTGACGCCGAGACCTTCGCCTTGGGCCTGCGCTCGTTCGTCAACGAAGCCAAGATGTTGGCGCGTTTCGACCACCCGTCGCTGCTCAAGGTGCACCGCTTCTGGGAAGCCAACGGCACCGCCTACATGGCGATGCCGGTGCTGCGCGGCCAGACGGTCAAGGAAGTGCGCGCCGAGATGACGCAGGCGCCCGACGAAGCCTGGCTGCGCGCGCTGTTGTTGCCATTGCTGGGCGCCATCGAGAAGCTGCATTCAGAGGGTGTGTACCACCGCGACATTGCGCCCGACAACATCCAGATCGAACCCGGTGGCCACCCCGTGTTGCTTGATTTTGGTGCCGCGCGGCGTGTCATCAGCGACAAGAGCCAGACGCTGACGGCCATCCTCAAACCGGCCTACGCGCCGATTGAGCAGTACGCCGAAGCAGGCTCGGTCAGGCAGGGCCCGTGGACCGATCTGTACGCGCTGGGTGCGACGCTGCACTACCTGCTGCTGCACCGCCCGCCACCGCCGGCCACGGCGCGGGCGGTGCATGACGATGCGTCGCTGCTCAGCGTCGAGGCCTGCGCCGGCTGCAGCGAAACCTTCTTGCGCACCGTCGACTGGATGCTGGCGCCGCGGCCGCTAGACCGGCCGCAAAGCGTGGCCGCGCTGCGCGAAGTGCTGGACGGCCTGGCATTGCCGCCGCTGCGCCGTGCCGAAGTGCTGACGCCGGCTTCGCAGTGGGAGCGCACCGTGCTTGCCGCACTGCCGCCGCGCGCCCCCGGGCCGATCGATGATGACCAGGCCACGATGGTCATGCCGCGGCCTGCGCGCACGGGGTCTGCGCCAACACCGAGCCCGGCCCCGACCCCGGCGCCAACACCGGCCAGCAGCGTCGAAACAGCGCTCCACTTTGCTGCTGCTCCTGCGCAGGCACCGCTGCCTCTGCCGGAATTTGCCGCGCCGCCGGTGGCGGCTTCGCTGGCCACTCTGCCTGCCGAAAACGGGCGGCCGAAATGGCTGCCGCTGGCCCTGGGCGCGGCGGTGCTGGCGGCGGTCGCAACCTTTGCGCTGTGGCCGCAGCAGTCCAAACTGCCCGCTGCCGACCCCGCCGGTTTGCCACCTGCCGTGGCCGCGACACCAGCCGCAACACCAGCGCCGGCCTCGGCGCCGGTGCTTGAATCGGCCATCACCACCGTGGTGGTGCCTGCCACTGCGGCGACCCGGCCCGTACAGGCCCCGCCGCCAGACACGGCGGCCACCAACGCCAAACCCGCACCGCGGCAAGTCGGCGCCGCGCGCCCGCCGACACCGGCCACGGGCAACCACACGCCCGCAGCGCCGGCATTGGCGACCACGGCACCCGCCGCGCTGCCCGAGCCGGTGCGCGCCCAGGCCGAGGCACCCGCGCCGCCACCGCCTGTGGTCTCGGCGCCGGCAGAGCCCCCCAAGCCGGTGGTCGCGCAAGGCCCCGAAGCCAAGTGCGTCGGGCGCAATCCCTTGTCCTACTTCGTCTGCATGGAACGCGAATGCCTGCGCTCTGAAAACGGCAGCCATGCCGACTGCCTGAAGTGGCGCGCCGCGGCACGCCGCGAATAAGCCAGCCCGGAACTGGCCAGCCGCAACAGAGCCCACCATGGCCTTTTCAGCGCCGCTTGCGGGTAAGGCTTGATGACGCGCCAGCCGCTTGGCGGTACACCGCTGGATTGCCTTTTGTCGGAGTCCCCCTTGTTGCCCGCCGATCCCCGCCCACACGCCGCCGTCTGGCCTTCGCGCCTGCCCCACACCCTGGTCATACCCGACACCACGCTCTGGTTCAACCTGGAAGTCAGCGCGCGGCGCTACCCCCACAAGGCCGCCTACCGCTTTCTGGGGCGCGAACTCACATTCGGTGAACTGCACCGCCAGGCGTTGGCGCTGGCCGGCTGGTTGCAAGCCCACGGTGTGACCAAGGCTGACCGCGTGCTGCTGTTCATGCAGAACTGCCCGCAATACGTGGTCGCGTTTTACGCCGTGCAGCGGGCCGACGCGGTGGTGGTGCCCGTCAACCCGATGAACCGCGCCGAAGAGTTCGGCCACTGCATCACCGACGCCCGAGCCCGCGTGGCCATCACCACCGCCGACCTGGCCGCCACGGTGGCCGCCGCCAGCGAAAGCCTGCCCGCCGGGCAGCGCTTGCAGCAGGTGCTGGTGACGCGTTTTGCTGATGCCATGCCTGACGTGTTGGAGCCTGAAGAAACGCCGCCGCAAGCCATGCTGGACTGGCTGCGTGGCGAACACCCGCTGCCCGCCGGCGCCACCGCGTGGACGGCGGCGATGGCCGCCGGCGCGCAGCCCGGGCCCAGCCTGGCGCTGCCTGACGACCTGGCCTTGCTGCCCTACACCTCGGGCACCACCGGCCTGCCCAAGGGCTGCATGCACAGCCACCGCACGCTGATGGCCAACGTGGTGGGCGGTGGCCAGTGGGGCCACGCGAGCCCGGAAACCGTGAGTCTGGGTGTCGTGCCGATGTTTCACATAACGGGCATGATGTACGGGGTGCTAGGCCCCATTTACCTGGGCAGCACGGTGGTGGTGTTGCCACGCTGGGACCGCGACCTGGCCGGCCGCGCCATTTCGCGCCACCGGGTGACGCACTGGACGTGCATCCCGACGATGATCATCGACCTGTTCGGCAGCCCGAACTACAAGAGCTTCGACCTCTCCAGCCTGCGCTATCTGTCGGGCGGCGGGGCGGCCATGCCGCATGCGGTGGCCGAACGTCTGCAGGCCGAATTCGGCCTCACCTTCGCCGAAGGTTATGGACTCACGGAAACCGCGGCACCCAGCCATGGCAACCCGCCAGAACGCGCCAAGCTGCAATGCCTGGGCATACCGATCTTCGGCGTCGACAGCCGCATCATCGACCCCGAGACGCTGCGCGAGCTGCCCGCCGGTGAAGTGGGTGAAATCGTGACCCACGGCCCGATGGTGTTCAAGGGTTACTGGGGCCACCCGGAAGCCACCAAGGCGGCGTTCATCGACATCGACGGCAAGCCCTTTTTCCGCACCGGCGACCTGGGCCGCCGCGACGAAGAAGGCTACTTCTTCATCACCGACCGCTTGAAACGCATGATCAACGCCAGCGGCTACAAGGTCTGGCCCAGCGAGGTCGAACTGCTGCTGTTCAAGTGCCCATGGGTGCAGGAAGCCTGCATCATTTCCACCCCCGACGCATACCGCGGCGAGAGTGTGAAAGCCGTCGTGGTGCTGCGCCAGGAAGCCAAGGGCCAGGTCACCGGCCAGCAGATCATCGACTGGGCGCGTGAACACATGGCGGTCTACAAGGCACCGCGCGTGGTTGAATTTGCCGACAGCCTGCCGCGCAGCGGCGCCGGCAAGGTGATGTGGCGGCTGCTGCAGGAAAAAGAAGCCGCCAGCCTGCAGGCAGCGCGGCCGTCGGGCAGCACGTAACGCGCTTTGCCGCGGCCTGTTGCGATGCGGCGGTCGCGCTGTGTGCGGGCCGCACAATGTCGGGTGAGCCATGACATGAGCGATGAAAACCAGACCGTTGTGCCGCCGTCCTTTGTGGCGCTGTTCCTGCTACCCGGCCGCAGCAAACCGAACGCCAGCCGTGAACACATCGCCACGCGCCACGAATTCTGCGAAGACCTGGCGCAGATGCTGACCGAGCAGGCCAACACCAAGCGCTGGGAGTTGGGCGTGACCGAAGACGATGTGCTGCAACGCACGCACCGCGGGCTGCTGGAAAGCGCCGGCGTGGTCGACGACGCCGAAGCACGCTGGGTGCTGCGCCGCCTGGCCGAACTGCTGAACTGGCCCGACCCTGGGCCCGCTTGAACGCGCGGGCTATAGCTGCAAAGGCGCGGTGCTGAACAGACGTGCGTCCATCGGTCGCAGGTCGTTGGCCACGGCAATGGCGGTGGCGCATTGGTCGAGCACGTCGCGCTGAAGGTCCATGCCCGGCGCAATTTCCACCAGCGTCAGGCACGGCGCACCTTTCGCGCCAGGTCGCGCTTCGAACACCGCGCGTTCGGTGATGTAGCGCACCGGCTGGCCGCGCTGCGCCATGTAGGGCGCGTTGAAGCTGAGGTGCGACACGGCGCCGACCACCTTCTTGATGCGCCCTTCGCTGACGATGCGCAGCCGCCCGCCATCCGCCTGCACCTGCAAGCCACCGGCGGTGAGCGTGCCCATGAAGACCAGCGCCCGCGCGCCTTGCGTGATGTTGATGAAGCCGCCGACGCCGGCAATTGAAGCCTGCGCGCCGCTGCCAAAACGGCTGACGTTGACATTGCCCAAGGCGTCCAGCTCGGCCATGCCCAGTATCGCCAGGTCGATGCCACCGCCGTCATAAAAGTCGAACTGTGCGGGCTGGTCGATCACGGATTCGGGGTAGGCCGAAGCGCCAAAACTCAGGCCGTCGGCCGGCGTGCCGCCGATGGGCCCGGCTTCGACCGTGAGCGTGAAGCCGCGCAGCCCCGCCGCATGTGCCATGCCGCCCACCGCGGCCGGCATGCCCACGCCCAGGTTCACCACCCGCGGCCGGCGCTGCGCCAGTTCCAGCACAGCGCGGCGCTGTACCAGCGTGCGCGCGTCCAATGCCGGCGAGAGCAATAACGCCGGAATTGAGTGGCCTTCAGCAGCCTCACCGCGCCAGGCTTGCAGGTAGCTGTCGTTGGCTTGTTCGCCAAAGGTGATGCTGTGCTGCGACGGGTCTTCGCACACCACCACGTAGTCAACCAGGATGCCCGGCACGCGGATGGTGGCCAGTGCTTCATGGTGATCTACCAGCGCGGCCACCTGCGCGATGACGATACCGCCGCTGTTGTGCGCGGCCTGCGCCAGCGCCAACAGTTCGTGATGAAAAGCCTCGCCATGCGTACTGAGGTTGCCGCGCGGGTCGGCCGCGGTGGCACGCAACACGGCGCAATGCACCGGGAAGCTGGGGTAGAACAAAAACTCCTGGCCGCGAAACTGCACTGCTTCCACCCACTGGCGGCCACCGCCGGCCAGGGCAGCCAACGCACGCTGGTTCAAAGCACCGCCCTGGTAGCGCTTGTCCAGGTCATTGCGCGGGTCAACAAAGGTGTGCAGGCCCACCCGCGTCAACAGGCCTGGCTGGCCGGCAGCGATGGCGCGCAGCAGATGCGTCATGACGCCCTGCGGCAGGTTGTAGGCATCGCACGCTTCGGCCAAGGCCAGCGCCGACAGCCGCGGCGCCGAACGCCAATGGCCGCCACACACCACACGCGTCATGCCGGCGTTGCCGAAGTGGTTGACGCCGCGGCGCCCGCGGTCGCCTTGGCCGGCGGAATACACCAGCGTCAGGTCGCGCGGCAAGCCGCTGTCAAGAAAGCGCTGTTCCAGAGCGGCCGTCACGGCCTCGGCATGGCCGGCGCCCACAAAACCGGCGCTGGCCACCGTCCAGCCGCTTTGCACCAATGCGGCGGCGTCTTCGGCGCTAACGATCTTCACAACCGGGTCGATGCAAGGTCATTCATCAGCGCAAGCATAGTGCGGGGCGGATGGCCCACCCGGATGCGCCGGGCGCTGGCAGCGGCTAAGCTCAGCGCACTCTGACAAACCACAACGGAAAGCACCAATGGCTGCCGCGCCACGGGCCCAACCTGAAAACTATTTCACTACCGATCAATGGCGCAGCCTGACTGCGCGCTCTTCATGGCGCGGGCTGTGGTTGGTGCTTCACTGCTGGGGCGTGATTGCACTGGCGGTTGCGATGGGTGTGCGCTGGCCAGCCACCATTCCTTTGGCTGTCCTCATCATCGGTACACGCCAACTGGGCCTGTTCATCTTGATGCACGACGCCGCCCACGGGCTGCTGCACCGCAATCGCAAAATCAACGATGGGGTGGGCTACTGGCTGTGCTCGTCGTCGCTGCCTGACTACAGGCCTTACCACCTTCAACACCATCGCTTTGTCCAGCAGGCCGAAGACCCCGATCTCGTGCTGTCGGCGCCGTTCCCGATCAGCGGCGCGTCTTTCGCCCGCAAAGTGCTGCGCGACCTCAGCGGGCAGACGTTCTTCAAGCAGCGCCTGGCGCCGCTGCTGCGGCAAGCGAAGCAGGCCGGCCGCACCCAGGGAGCGGCCATGCAGCGCCAGTCACAGGAACTCGTTCGCGGACGCCGATTTCTGTTGGGCAATGCGGCCGGTTTTGTTGTCTTCGCGGCGGCGGGGTGGTGGTGGGTGTGGCTGTTGATGTGGCTGCTGCCGATGGCCACCTGGCTGCCGCTGGTGTCACGCATCCGCAACATCGCCGAACATGCGCTGGTGGGTGAAAACCAGGCCGACCCGCTGCGCCAGGCGCGCACGACCTATGCCGGCTGGCTGGAACGTGCGCTGGTGGCGCCTTACTGGGTGAACTACCACCTGGAACACCACCTGTTCACCCAGGTGCCTTGCTGGAACCTGGCGCGCGCGCATGCGCTGCTGCGTAAGCAGGGGGCGACGCGCGGCATGGAAGTGCAGCCCGGGTACTTGCGGGTGCTGCGGCTGGCAGCGAGCGCTTGAGAACACGAAAGGGCGACAGGCCTCGCTTGGCCACGGTGTATTTGTTGCGTTCGAGCGGGTCGCGATGGCGCAGCCCTCGGAGTTTCGACGCCTTGGGGCAGATATTGATGCAACATAATATACATCGTGCATAATACAATCGTGACGACAATCTGCATTCCCCGCGGCCCGGTATCTGGGTGTCAGCAGCCAGGCGACGCAGGCCAAGTGTCGACGCAACTTACAGGCGCCGAAGCGGCTCTTGTACAAAGCCCGCCAAAGTATTGATGCAACCGAACATTCAACGATCGGTGCAAAACTTGCTGGCGTCTTGGAATTCGACTCCAACGCCTTGCTCGCACAATGAGCCTGCTCTCTGTCCGCCCCTTGCTATTCATTTGCGCCTGTGTTGCTGCCACGCAGTGTGCTGCGTCCCCGTCTGTGCCAGCAGCCCCCATCCAAGCACCGGACGCCGCCGAGTTGGCGCCTCTTCCCAGCACGTCGCGCCGCAGTGCCGCTGACAGTGACTCGCAATCCATGGAGTTGCTGGTTGAGATGCAGCAACGAAACGCCGGCATTTCTTTCAACGAGCGCGTCCGCACTGGCGATGCACGGGATGTCCGCATGCGACCCGTGGCGACCCCGGCGCTGCCAGAGCAGCCCAGCGCAGCCGGCACGCCAACCGCCGCTGTACCGACGCCACCCAGCGGTTTGTTCGGTTCTGGCGCGACGCCGATGGTCACCGAGCAGCGCAGTGCCACGGCTTTGTCCAGGCCGGCGGCGCCCACCGGTTCGACTTACGGCGACGGCAACCGCAGCAGCGCGTTCGGGTCTTCAGGCCGCGGCGCAGAGCCGCCCAGGTGGCTGCTTGTGCCGCGGGACGTCATCGAATACGTCCGCGACAACCGGGCCACGGTGGTAGGGAGCGTCGTGGCCTTGTTCGGTTTGATGTGGGTCGGCTCACTGATGTTTGCCCGCAGCCGGCATTGAATCGGCCGGCCTGGCGCTTTCTGCGCAGGCTTGGGATAGACGCCGCCTTCGGCCTCAGGCTTCGTCGGGTGCGTACGCTTCGTCAGCCACATCCAGTTCGTCACCCGCCACTTCGACTGTGCCACTGGCTGCGACCGGTGCCGGGCGGTCCAGCGGCCGACACAGGTGGCGGTTCAATTGGCCCAGCCGTTCTGACTTCTCAATGGCGGCCAGAATCACCTCGGGGTTGGTCATCAACATGAACGGGTTGCGTTCGTGGGCATGATGCGGCATGGGTGGCTCCAGCAACTGAGGTGTCAGTTGTTTCGTCAACTCTAAGCCGCGCTGAAGTCAGCGCCGAGTCGGCAAGGCGCCAAAGGCCTTGTCAGATGATTTCTGACACGCTGATTGGCTTTTCAGCGCGCCAGCGCCGACAAGCGTTCAGCCAAAGCATCGCGAGCACCAAGCCGGGCAAAATCGCCGGCGTTCAAACCCAGGTCATTGCGGGCCTGTGGGCTGGCGCCAGCGGCCAGCAACAAGTTCACAGCGTCTTCCGGGCCGTAGCGTGCGGCCATCATCAAAGGCGTGGTGCGGTTGGGCGAAGGCGCTTCGATCTGCGCGCCGCGCCCCAACAGCAGCGTCACCAGCTTTGGTTCAGGGCCCGTAGCGGCATAGTGCAGTGGCGTCCAACCCGTGCGGTTCAGCGCGGCGCCGCGTTCCAACAAGTGCTGGGTCCAGTCGAGTTGGCCGCGCAATGCGGCCATCATCAGCGGTGTTTCGTTCGCGGCGTTGCTGGCGTCGACCTTCGTTTGCGGGTGGGCCAGCAGCGCGGCAACGACCTTGGGTGAGTCTTCGCGCAGCGCCAGGTAGAGCGCCACCTGCCCTTTTTCGCTCACCGTGTTGGGGTCGAAACCGCGTGCCAGCAGTTCTTTGACGGTGCCTGCGTCATCGGCGTTGACAGCCCGGAAGAAATCCTCAAAAGAACCGGCGCTGGCCAGTGAAAACACAGCAACGACAAGCAGATAGACAATATATTTAAAGTTAAATCTCATAATTGAATCTGTCGCGCGCCAAGGGTTTCAGGCGCCGGCAGCATACCGAACAAGGCCTGCGCGTTGTCGCTGGTGGCACGCGCCACGGCTTCGACGGTTTCGCCTTTCAACTCGGCCAGCTTGTGCGCCACATGCACCACCCAGGCCGGCTGGTTGGTCTTGCCGCGGTGGGGCATTGGGGCCAGGTAGGGGCTGTCGGTTTCGATCAGGCAACGCGCAAGCGGCACCGCGCGCGCCACCTCGCGCAATGCCACGGCATTCTTGAAAGTCAGGATGCCGGAAAACGAGATGTGAAAGCCCAGCGCCAGCGCGGCCATCGCCACTTCCATGGTTTCGGTGAAGCAATGGAAGACGCCGCGCACGGCACCCTGGCCAACGTCTGCCAGCACGGCCAGCGTGTCTGCGCCGGCGCTGCGGGTGTGGATGACCAGCGGCAGACCGGTCGCACGCGCGGCGCGGATGTGGACCCGAAAACGCTCACGCTGCCAGGCCATCTCGGCCACACTGCGGCCGTTCAGCCGGTAGTAGTCCAGCCCCGTCTCCCCGATGGCCACCACCCGCGGCAGCGCGGCGCGGTGCAGCAGGTCCTGCAGCGTGGGTTCCTGCACGCCTTCGTTGTCGGGGTGCACACCCACCGAACACCACAGGTTGCTGTGGCCCAGCGCCAGCGCGTGCACGCGCGGAAACTCTTCCAGCGTGGTGCAGATGCACAGCGCACGGTCGACATCAGCCGCTGCCATCTCGCGCTGCAGCTCGGGCAGTCGTTCATGCAGTTCCGGAAAGCTCAGGTGGCAGTGCGAATCGACGTACATGCCAATACCGGAGTTAGGTTGCGCTGACGCCGCGGCGCCTACAGCGTCTGCGTGGGCTTTGCCGACGAAATGCTGGTGCCCAGCACTTCTTCGATCTTGATCTTCAGCTGGCGCGACTTGTCGTCGTTGGGGAAGCGCACGCCCACGCCTTGCGTGCGGCCGCCCGACGCATTGGCCGGGGTGATCCAGGCCACCTTGCCGGCGACCGGAAAGCGCTGCGGATCTTCGGGCAGCGAAAGCAGCAGATAGATGTCCTCGCCCAGCCGGTATTCACGCGTTGTGGGCACGAACAGTCCGCCGTCGGTCAGCACCGGGATGTAGGCCGCGTAGAGCGCGCCTTTTTCGCGAAACACGAGCTGAATGACGCTGGGCCGGCTGGTGGATGGGGGGGGCGCCGATCCGCCGCCAACCCCGCCGCCTGACCCGCCACCTGACCCGCCACCCGAGGCACCCGCCGAGGCCACCAAAGGCACCAGGCTTGCGCTGCGGGTGGGAACACGGTCATTCATGCGCTGAGTGTAGCCAAGCCACGGGCCGCTGCGCCGCCGCGCCGCACAGCCGGTGCCAAGGCCGCCGCACCGGCGCGTACCAGCGCTTCGAGCAGCAGCGCTTCGCTCCACGGGTGTTCGCTGTGGCGGGCGACGCGACGCAGCTCGGCCGACCAGGCCACCAGCGCGGTGGCTTGCGCGTTCGCAGGCACCGCGGTTTGCGGAAAGTAGCGTGTGCCGCCGCCGCTGGTGCGGGCCAGCGCGTCGTGGCAGAGCTTTTGCATCGCGTCCAGCGCCCGCGGTACCGGCCAGCCGGCCAGGGCGCCAGCATGGCCTTGGGCCACTGCTCTGGGCAGAGCGGTCCAGGCCGCCGCGTCGATGCCGGCCTGCATCAGCGCCAGCGCGTCCAGCGGGCGTCGGCTGCAAGCGGCCAGCAGGACTTGGGCATCGGCCGCAGAGTCCAATCCCTGCCCGGCCAGCCAGGCCACCGCCACTTCGGTGGCCGGCTCGGGCAAGCGCAACTGCTGGCAGCGGCTGCGCACGGTGGCCAGCAGGCTGGCGGGGTCGGCCGTGGTCAACAGCAACCGCGTGCCGGCGGGTGGTTCTTCCAGCGTCTTCAGCAGCGCGTTGGCCGACTGCGCATTCAACACATCGGCCGGATGCAGCAAGGCTACTTTGCCGCGGCCACGGGCGCTGGTGCGGGTGGTGCGCTCGATGAGCAGTCGCACTTCGGCGATGCGTATCTGGCGGCTGGGCTTGCGTTTGGCGTCCTCGCCTTCGGTCTTGTCGTCGGGCAGCGGCCAGCCTTGTTCACGGCGCAGCGTTTCGGGCAGCAGTACCGTCAGGTCGGGGTGCAGATGGCTTTGAAAGAGCTTGCAGCTACCGCAGCGGCCACACGGGCCAACGGGACGCGGCACGGGCGGGCCAACGGTTTCACACAACCAGGCTTGGGCCAGCGTCAGCGCGAAGGCCATGGCGCCGGTGCCGGGTGCGGCGTGCACCAGCAGCGCGTGGCCGCGGTGGCTGGCCAGCGCCGCCGCCAGCGGGGCGGCCAGCCAGGGCAACGGCAGCGTGCCGGTGTCGTCCACCAGCGTCGGCGTCAGGCCCATACCCGTCCCTTCAAGACGCTTTCGATCTGGGCCCACACGGCGGCGCGTTGCTGGCTGGCGTCCAGGCGGGCAAAACGGCTGGGGTCGGCTGCGGCCCGTGCTGCGTAAGCGGCCGTGGCGCGCTGGAAGAATGTTTCGTCCTGCGACTCAAAACGGTCGGGCGCACGGGCCGCGGCGCGGCGCTCGGCGGCGGTGCTGGCCGCGATGTCAAACCACAGCGTCAGGTCGGGCTGGCGGCCTTGCTGGACCCATCTTTCCAGGGCGGCCAGCACTTCCAGATCAAAGCCCCGGCCACCGCCCTGGTAGGCAAAGCTGGCGTCGGTGAAACGGTCGCACAGCACGGTAGTGCCGCGGGCCAGTTCGGGCTCGATCAGTTGCACCAGGTGGTCGCGCCGCGCCGCGAAGACCAACAGCGCTTCGGTCAGCGCGTCCATCGGGGCGTGCAGCACCAGTTCACGCAGCCTTTCGGCCAGCGCCGTGCCACCGGGTTCACGCGTCACCACCACCCGGTGGCCGCGGGCGCGCAGCCAGCTGGCCAGGGTTTCGATGTGCGAACTTTTGCCCGCGCCGTCTATGCCTTCAAAAGTGATGAAGCGGCCCGCGGCTGGCGGCCGCTGCGCTGCGGCAGCCGTCATTGTCCGCGCTGGTAGGTGTTCACGGCGCGATTATGGTCGGCCAGGTTGTCGCTGAAGACGCTGCTGCCGTCACCGCGGGCCACGAAGTACAGCACCTTGCTGGGCTCGGGCCGTACCGCTGCGCGCAGCGAAGCCAGACCCGGCAGCGCAATCGGCGTCGGCGGCAGGCCGCTGCGGGTGTAGGTGTTGTAGGGCGTGTCGGCCAGCAGGTCACGCTTGCGCAGCTTGCCGTCGAAGGCCGCCCCCAGGCCATAAATCACCGTCGGATCGGTCTGCAACGGCATGCCGATGCGCAGCCGGTTGTTGAACACCGACGCCACCAGGCCGCGGTCGGCCGCCAGCCCGGTTTCTTTTTCGACGATCGACGCCAGCGTCAACGCTTCTTCAGCATTGCGCAGCGCGATGCCCGGGGCGCGTTCGGCCCAGGCCGCGGCCAGGCGCTGCTGCATCGCGCGGTGGGCACGCTTGAGCACTGTGATGTCGCTGACACCGCGGCTGTAGGCGTAGGTGTCGGGGAAAAAACGGCCCTCTGCGGCCTGGCCTGGCGCACCCACCGCGGCCATCAGCTCGGCTTCGTTGAACGCGGCGCTGGCCGGCTTCAAGTTCGGCGCCCTGGCCATCGCGGCACGCAGTTGGCGCAGCGTCCAGCCTTCGATGAAGCGCACATGTTCCAGCGCTTCGTCGCCCTGCACCATTTTTTCCAGCAGGCGCCGCGGCGACGTGCCGGCGTCGATTTCATAGCTGCCCGCGCGGATGCGCCGTGACTGGCCCGACCACCTGAACCAGGCGTAGAGCAGCCGGGGTGAGGTCTGCACGCCGGCGTCGACCCAGGCCTGCGCAATGTCGCGCGGCGTGGTGCCGGCTTCCACCGACAACTCGGCCGTGGCCGCCGACAGCGGCAGCGGGCGTTCCAGCCACCACCACGCCAGCCCGGCCCACAGCAGCAGCGCAACCAATGCCGCCACAGCGGGCAGGCCCAGCAGGGGCCACCACCGGCGCAACCCCAAGGACCGACGAGACATGGCGGCTGATGATAATGAGCCATGAACAGCCTCAGCGCCGACGCCGCCTCGCCCCCAGCCGTTTTCGATGGCGCGGCGCACCTTGCCGATTGGGGCGTCATCCGCGCCAGCGGCCCTGAGGCCGGGCATTTCTTGCAAGGCCAGTTGACGCAGGATGTTGAACACCTGGCCGAAGGCGAAGCGCGACTGGCCGGCTATTGCTCGGCCAAAGGCCGTTTGCTGGCCAGCTTTGTGATATGGCGCAGCGGGCCGCAGGAGATCCACCTGGCCTGCAGCGCCGACCTGCTGCCGGCGGTGCTGAAACGGCTGGCGATGTTTGTGCTGCGCGCCAAGTGCAAGCTGGCCGACGCCAGCGCCGAGTTGCCGCTGTGGGGCCTGGCCGGTGCGGCCACCCTGCTGCCTGGCGCACTGCGCTTGCCTGCCGCGGTGGTGGCTGGCGTGGCCGTGCCGCGCGCACTGTGGGTGGGTGCACCAGCGCCGGCCGCTGCCCCGCTGGACATCGACGCCTGGTGCTGGCTGGAAGTGCACAGCGGCGTGGCGCGCATCGTGGCCGCCACGGCAGAGCAGTTTGTGCCGCAGATGGTGAACCTGGAACTGGTGGGCGGCGTGAACTTTCAGAAGGGCTGCTACCCGGGCCAGGAAATCGTCGCGCGCAGCCAGTACCGCGGCACCTTGAAGCGCCGCGGCCAACTGGTCTACAGCGCCGCGCCGCTGCAGCCGGGGCAAGAAATCTTCCACAGCGCAGACCCCGAACAGCCCGCCGGCATGGTCGTGTTGGCGGGCCAGTTTGAAGCGCGGTATGCCGCGCTGGTGGAGGTCAAGCTGGCGGCGCTGGCCAGCGGCAGCCTGCACGCGGGTACAGCGTCAGGCCCGCTGCTGACGTTGACCACCCTGCCCTACCGTTTTCCGGCCGAAGCGGCGTGAACTTGGTGTTGAGCGTGGCCTGAGCGTGGCCTGCAGTGCCGCTGGCGCTACAACGCCATGCGCATCGCCTGGTGCGGCAAGCCGGCTTCTTCAAAAGCTGCGCCCTGACCTTGAAAACCCAGTTGCTCATAGAAGCCCACGGCGCTGGCTTGGGCCATCAACACCACTTCGCGGTCGCCTCGCTGGCGCGCCACTTCCAGCAACGCGGCCAGCACTGCGCGGCCCAGGTGGCCACCGCGCACTGCTGCCAGCGTGGCCATGCGGCTGACCTGTGCCACACCCGGGGCGGCCCCCTGCAGCCGGCCGCTGGCCAAGGCCAGGCCCATCAGGTTGCGGGCTACCGCATGCACGGCGCCGGCGGCGGCGTCGGTCTCGTCGACGACCCCTGCGGCGGCCAGCCGCAGTTCATCAGCAAACACCGCCTGGCGGATGCCAAGGGCTTCAGCGCCCAGCGTGGCCCAGTCGCCGGTGTGCACGGCGAACACCGGCTGGCCAGCTTCAAAAGACTCGAACATCTGGCGCAATGCGGCAGGCACGGGCCGGCTGGTTTGCGTGGCCGGGTCGGCAAAGACATAGACCAGTTCGCCCTGCACAAGCAGTTGTTCACCGCGAAACACCGCCGCGACAAACACCAGCGAAGAATTACCGATGCGCGCGCAGCGCATGCCCACCGCCAGTTGTTCGTCGTAACGCGCTGAGGCCGCGTATTCCACCGTCGCCTTGCGCATGAACAGGTCGCCCTGCAATTGCGTCATGGTCTCGTGATAGGGCAGCGCCAATGCGCGCCAGTAGCCGGCGACCGCGGTGTCGAAATACATCAGGTAATGGCCATTGAAGACGATCTTTTGCAGATCGACCTCGGCCCAGCGCACGCGCAGCCGTTCGAGGAAGCGGAAGTCACTGCGTTTCATCAGTTAGGTCTTTCTTTGCATGCGGCGTTCGCGGCGCCGCAGCCGCCATCGCGTGGCGTTGACAAGGCGAAGTGCCGGGCCGGCAGAGCATACTTTGCACCCCCTCTTGCAGCCGCCCAGGACACCATGGCCCGCATCCTGTACCTGACCCAGATCGACCTTGACCACGGCGCCGTGCGTCTGCTGCCCGCCGAATGCGCGCGCACAGGCATGAAGCGTCCGCTGCTGGTGACAGACGCCGGCGTGCGCGCCGCGGGCGTGTTGCAGCACGCGCTGGACGCGTTGCGCGACGTGCCGCACGCGGTGTTCGACGCCACGCCCAGCAACCCGACCGAGGCCGCGGTGCGGGCTGCGGTGGCCGTCTACCACCGCGAAGGCTGCGATGGCCTGGTGGCCGTGGGCGGCGGCAGCAGCATCGACCTGGCCAAGGGCGTGGCCATCGCCGCCACCCACGAAGGGCCTTTGAGAACCTACGCCACCATCGAAGGCGGCAGCGCGTTGATCACAGACCGTGTGGCGCCGCTGATTGCCGTGCCCACCACCGCGGGCACCGGCAGCGAGGTGGCGCGTGGCGCCATCGTCATCGTCGACGACGGCCGCAAGCTGGGCTTCCACAGTTGGCATCTGATGCCCAAGGCGGCTTTGCTTGACCCCGATCTGACGCTCGGCCTGCCGCCCGGGTTGACCGCCGCCACCGGCATGGACGCCATCGCCCACTGCATGGAAACCTTCATGGCCCCGGCCATCAATCCGCCCGCCGACGGCATTGCGCTCGACGGGCTGGCGCGCGGCTGGGCGCACATCGAACGCGCCACGCGCGACGGCAGCGACCGTGATGCACGCTGGCACATGATGAGCGCCAGCATGCAAGGCGCGATGGCCTTCCAGAAAGGCCTGGGTTGCGTGCATTCGCTGTCGCACAGCCTGGGCGGTGCGATGCCGCGGCTGCACCACGGCACGCTGAACGCCCTGTTCCTGCCGGCGGTGGTGCTTTTCAATGCCGCGGCCGATTCGATTCAGAAGGAGCAGCGCCTGCAGCGCATGGCCCAAGCCATCGGCTTGCCCGGTTGTGACGCGCAGGGCACCGAACTGGCGCAGGCGTTGCGTGAAATGAACGCGCGGCTGGGTTTGCCCAGCGGTTTGCGGGCACTCGGCGTGGCTGAAGATGTATTCGAACGTGTCATCGCCGGGGCTTTGGCCGACCATTGCCACAAGACCAACCCCGTGCTGGCCAGTGCGGACGACTACCAACGGATGCTCAGCGATTCGATGTAAGGCACCCCCCTGCGATGACGCAGGCCCCGCGAATGAGGGTTTGCACTTGGTCTTGGCACAGTCCGTGCGTTCTTTGACACCGTGAGTCAAACACCAAGGGGTATCCCATGAAGTTGCATGCACTGGCCCTGGCAGCCACCACCGCGTTGGCCATGGGCCCGCACCCCGGCCACGCCATTGACCAATCTGGTGGCCTTGAATGATGACTTTCCCACCGGCAACTTTGCCCAGTCGAGCTTTGTGTTCGCGTTGAATGCCACCATGGTCTACACGGTCGTCAGCACGTCGTTCAACAACGCCGATGTGGGCAACTACACGACCACCATCACGTCGGCCATACCCGAGCCCGAGTCCTATGCGCTGTTCGCCTTGGGCCTGATCGGCATGACGGGGTGGATGCGAAGCCGCAACCAAGCGCGCTGACAGAGCGCCGCGCCTGCTCGTTCAGACGACACAAAAAAGCCCGGCGTTGCTGGGCTTTTTTCATCGTGGCCACGCTTGGCGGGCCGGCCCGCCCGCAGCCTTCAGGAAGGGATGCAGTTCCTGCGCTGCCAGTCAAACCTGTCGCTGCCAGAGCAGGCCACCGCCATGTTGCCGGGCGCCACGGTGGCGCACTGGCCCGCGTTCGCAGGCAGGGTGGCGGTGGCCCCGGCAGCGCTTCGAATGTGAACCAACACCGGCCGGCCGCAGCTATTTTCCAGGCATTGGTTGCTGCCACGACGGGTCAGCGCGGCGCAAGACAGCGCGGCGTAGGTGGCCGGCGCGGCCGGCCGTGCAGCCGCAGGGGGCGGTGCTGTGGGCGCGGGCGCGGCCGGCTGCGGGTGGTTGCTCTGCGCTGCCAGTTGTTGTTGCTGCCTGCGCTCGCGCCGCGCCGCTTCCATTTGCGAACCTGTTTGCGCCACGGTGCTGGTGAGTTCCACCGCGGCCTGCAAACTTTCAGGGCTGACCGATGCGCAGCCAGCCAACACGCCCAGACCCAGGCTCAAGCCATACAAACCCGACACGGCCAGCGATGGTCTGGCAGACAACAGCTTCAGTTTCACGGCGCCCTCCTTGGATCGGTTTGACCGCCAACGCTGATGCGCTTGCGGTTGTGCTTGCGGTTGCTCACACAAAGTGTCGGCAGCGCCGAAAAGCCAGTCATCAACAAGCCGGGGGACAGCTTTGCACGGGCCTGCAGTTCGTCGCCCCGCGGTGCAGGCTGTCGCAGCGCGCTGGGCCGCCGGCGGGCGCCTTGCTATGGTGTGCTACATCACCAACACACCCACCGACGCCACCGTATGCAAACCCTGCAGACCTGGGACCAGAAGCAACCGATCTACCAGCAACTGGCCGACATCCTGGCCGCGCAACTGCTGGACGGTGACCCGAGCGAGGGCGCCGCCATGCCCTCGGTGCGCGCCCTCGCCGGCCGCTACCTGCTGAACCCGCTGACCGTCAACCGCGCGTTGCAGACGCTGGGTGAAGAAGGCCTGCTGGAGAACCGGCGTGGCATGGGCTTGTACGTCACCCCCGGCGCCCGCGAAAGGCTGCGCGCCGCCGAACGCCAGCGTTTCTTGCAAGCCGAATGGCCACGCCTGCGCGAGCGCCTGCGCCGCCTGGGCATAGGCCCTGCACAACTGAGATGGGAGGAAAACGCATGAACGCCGCCACGAACCCCGACAGCCTGGTGCGGGCACGCAACTTGAGCGTGTGCTACGGCGCCAAGCGCGCGGTCGACAATGTCAGCTTCACCATCCCCAGGGGCCGCGTGGTCGGCCTGCTGGGCCACAACGGCGCCGGCAAGACGACGCTGATGAAGGCCATGGTGGGCCTGGCGGTGGCGCAAGGCGAACTGGCGGTGTTGGGGCTGAACCCGCAGACCCAGCGCGCCGAACTGCTGGAACAGGCCTGCTACATCCCCGACGTGGCCATCCTGCCGCGCTGGGCGCGTGTGCAAGACCTCATCACGCTGATGAGCGGCCTGCACCCGCGATTCTCAAGCGAGCGTGCACGCCAGTTGCTGCGCCGTACCAGCGTCGGCCTGAACGACAAGGTCAAGACACTGAGCAAGGGCATGGTGGTGCAGGCCCACCTGGCGCTGACGGCGGCCATCGACGCCAAGCTGATGATCCTGGACGAGCCCACGCTGGGCCTGGACGTGTTGTCGAGGAAAGCCTTTTACGAAATGCTCATCGACGAGTGGTGCGACGGTGAACGCAGCGTACTCATCAGCACCCACCAGGTCGAAGAGATCGAAAGCCTGCTGTCCGACGTGCTGATGCTCAACGAAGGCAAGCTGGTGTTGAGCATCAGCCTGGAAGACATGGACCGGCGCTTTGTGGCGCTCAGCCACGACAGCGCGGTGGCCGAACAAATGGCCGCCGCCCACCCGTTGTTGCGCTACCGCACCGGCCCCGGGCCGACTGGCAACGCTGCCCTCTTTGACGGCGCGCCGCCAGCCCATGTGCAGGCGCTGGGCCAGCGCATGCGCCCCAGCCTGGTCGACTTGTTCGTGGCGCTGACGCGCAAGCCAGAACTTGACCGCACTCATTTCTGAAGGTAGCCCCCATGAACAAACTCATTCCCCTGATGCAGCGCGAATGGCTGCAACACCGTTTTGGCTGGCTGATGTTGGCCGTGGTGCCGCTGGGCCTGGCCTTGTTGCTGACGGCTTTCGGGCAAGTGCAGTTTGAAACCGATGCGGCCCGCGGCCCGGCCGATGTACCGGCCGAACTGCTGGCCCTGGCGTGCATCGCCGGCAGCGCGGCGGTGCTGTTTGTGATGGCCTGGTTCGCGTCGCTGATCATCGTCTCGGGCATCGCCCGGCGCGACCACGGCGACCGTTCGATCGAGTTCTGGCTTTCGCTGCCCACCACCCACAGTGCCAGCCTGGCGGCGCCGCTGCTGGTGCACCTGCTGCTGGTGCCGGCCGCCGCCTTGCTGGTCGGGCTGGCCGGCGGCGGCTTGCTTTCGCTGGTGTTGGTGGGCCGCGTGCTGGGCGTGGCGGCGTGGTTTGGCCTGCCCTGGCTGGACCTGCTGTTGGCCGCGCTCAGCCTCACCGCGCGCCTGCTGGCCGGCTTGCCGCTGGCCACACTGTGGCTGCTGCCGCTGATTCTTCTGGTGGTGCTGTTGGCGGCCTGGTTCAGGCGCTGGGCATGGGTCATCCTGGGCGTGGGCCTGGGGCTGGGCGGGCAGTTGCTGGACCGCTTGTTCGGCCAGCCGCTGATGTCGCAAATCACCCTGGGTTTGCTGCAGCACGCCGGCCAGGCCATGGTCAGTGCCGGCAAGGGCTTGGCCATCGGCCCTGACAGCGCGGCAGGCGCCCTGCGCGCCCTGCCCGCCTGGGCCCTGCACGACTTCGGCTTTGCACTGCGCGACCTCGCTTCGCCGCTGTTGTTCGGCGGGCTGTTGTTCTCGGCCGGCTGTTTTGCGTTGCTCGTGCATTGGCGCCAGCGCGGGGCCGGCGCGGCGGGATGACAGCTTCAGCACAGGCGCAAAAAAGAGGCCCCGCAGGGCCTCTTTTTGTTGATGCAAGGACGCCGCAATCAGCCGTGTTTTGCGTCGAAGAACTGCTCGTCTTCGGTGCTGCCTTTCAACGCGGCGGTCGAAGCCTGGCGTTCGATGGTGGTGGTCACCGCGTCGAAATATCCGGTGCCCACTTCGCGCTGGTGCTTGACCGCGGTAAAGCCCTTTTCAGCCGCAGCGAATTCCTTTTCCTGCAGCTCGACAAAAGCCGTCATGTGGTTGCGCGCGTAGCCGTGGGCCAGGTCGAACATGCCGTAGTTCAGGCTGTGGAAACCGGCCAGTGTGATGAACTGGAACTTGTAGCCCATGGCGCCCAGTTCACGCTGGAATTTGGCGATGGTGGCGTCGTCCAGGTTCTTCTTCCAGTTGAAAGAAGGGCTGCAGTTGTAGGCCAGCAGCTTGCCCGGGAACTTGGCGTGGATGGCGTCGGCGAAGGCCTTGGCAAAACCGAGATCGGGCTTGCCGGTTTCGCACCAGATCAGGTCGGCATAGGGCGCGTAGGCGAGGCCGCGGCTGATGCTTTGCTCCAGGCCGTTCTTCGTACGGAAGAAGCCTTCCACGGTGCGCTCACCGGTCAGGAAGGGCTGGTCATTGGCGTCGATGTCGGCGGTGACAAGGTCGGCCGCTTCAGCGTCGGTGCGGGCCAGCAGAATGGTCGGCGTGCCCATCACATCGGCAGCCAGGCGCGCGGCCACCAGCTTGGCCACCGCTTCACGCGTGGGCACCAGCACCTTGCCGCCCATGTGGCCGCACTTCTTCACGCTGGCCAACTGGTCTTCGAAATGCACGCCAGCGGCACCGGCGTCGATCATCGCTTTCATCAACTCAAAGGCGTTCAGCACACCACCAAAACCGGCTTCGGCGTCGGCCACGATGGGCGCGAAAAAGTCGATGTCGTTCTTGCCTTCGCTCCATTGAATCTGGTCGGCACGGGCAAACGCGCCGTTGATGCGCTTGACGACCTTGGGCACCGAGTCGACCGAGTACAGGCTCTGGTCGGGGTACATCTCGCCGTTGGCATTGGCGTCGGCCGCCACCTGCCAGCCGCTGAGGTAGATCGCCTTCAGGCCGGCCTTCACCTGCTGCATGGCCTGGTTGCCTGTGAGCGCGCCCAGTGTGTTGACGAAGGGTTCGGTGTTGAGCAGGTTCCACAGCTTTTCAGCACCGCGCTTGGCCAGCGTGTGTTCGATCTGCAGACTGCCGCGCAAACGCACCACATCTTCGGCGCTGTAGCCGCGCTGAATGCCTTTCCAGCGCGGGTTCTCAGCCCAGTCTTTTTCAAGTGCGGCGGCTTGTTGCTGGCGGGTGGGTGTGCTCATGAACGGCTCCAGAAAGGTGGGTGAATCGGAATAATCAACCCGCTCAGTGTGCCGCAGGCCTTCAGCTTGCTGCGTGACTTATGTCTTATATAAGACATGTGATTGAATTGAATTTAATCAATGACTTACGACGGTTTGCCGTAATGCGAAACGTCATTTTTCCAAATGGTGAAGTTTTGCGGCATTGCAGCACGACGAAATTTCATCATACGAAAAACCGAAAGCGCGATGTGAAAGCTCACCAGCAGGGCTTTTTGAGCGAGCAGCAAGGCACACCGCGACGCACCACACCCACAGGCTTCAGGCATGATGGGCGCCCACCTTTTGCGCGCAGGAACCCCCATGAACAAGGCCATTGATCCGGCGTTGATGCAAGCCGCCGAAGCCACCGGCTCCACCCCCGGCGCGGCGATGGGCGCCTACTGGATGCCCTTCACCGCCAACCGCCAGTTCAAGCAGGCGCCGCGTCTGTTGGCGCGCGCCGAAGGCATGCACTACTGGGACGTGGCAGGCCGGCAGATCCTGGACGGCGTGGCCGGGCTGTGGTGCGTGAACGCTGGCCACGG
>JANMJI010000394.1:0-13935 GCA_031371275.1 Betaproteobacteria bacterium | reverse complement strand
GGGTGAGCTTTACAACGTCATCCGCAACGGCCGCGGCGTGCCCAGCGTGCCATTGGTCATCGTGGGCATTGCGGCCTGAAGGCCGAGGTTTGAAGCGCCATGGCAGAACGCGTGCAATTCAAGGACATCGAAGCGGCGGCCGTCCGCCTAACCGGCCAAGTGCTGGACACGCCCTGTGTCGAAAGCAAGACGCTGGGCCAGATCGTTGGCGCGCAGGTTTTTCTGAAATTCGAGAACCTGCAGTTCACGGCGTCGTTCAAGGAACGCGGCGCGTTGAACAAGCTGGCCACGTTGCTGGAAAGTGGCGTGCCGTTGAAGGGCGTGATCGCCGCATCGGCAGGCAACCACGCGCAAGGCGTGGCACACCACGCGCAGCGGCTGGGGCTGCGCGCGGTCATCGTGATGCCTTTGGCCACGCCGATGGTGAAGGTGGAACGCACGCGCGGTTTTGCTGCCGAGGTGCTGCTGCATGGCGACAGCTTCGATGCGGCCCGCGACCATGCCCTGCTGCTGGCCGAACGCGACGGCCTGACGTTTGTGCACCCTTTCGACGACGAAGCCGTCATCGCCGGCCAGGGCACGATCGGTGTGGAGATGCTGCGCGCCCAGCCCGACCTGGACACGCTGGTGATTGCGGTGGGCGGCGGCGGCCTCATCAGCGGCATTGCCACCGCGGTGCGCCACCTCAAGCCCAGCGTTGAAATCATCGGCGTGCAGACCAGCCGCTTCCCGGCCATGGTCAACGCCATCAAGGGCACGGCGCACCCGCAGGGCGCCAGCACCATCGCCGAGGGCATTGCAGTCGGGCAGCCTGGGCACATCACGCGCGAGATCGTGCGCAGCCTGGTCGACGACATGGTGCTGGTGGACGAAGGCGACATCGAGCAGGCCATCGTGATGCTGCTGGAAATCGAGAAGACGCTGGTCGAGGGCGCCGGCGCCGCTGGCCTGGCCGCGTTGTTGAAGGAACCAGCGCGCTACGTCGGCAAGAAGATCGGCCTGGTGCTGTGCGGCGGCAACATCGACCCGCTGCTGCTGGCCGCCATCCTGGAACGCGGCATGGTGCGCGCAGGCCGGTTGGCCCGCATTCGTGTGAATGCACGCGACACGCCCGGCGTGCTGGCGCGCATTACCGCGGTGGTGGCCGATGCCGGCGCCAACATCGACGAGGTTCACCACCAGCGCGCGTTTTCCACGTTGTCTGCGCAAAGCGTGGAAGTGGAATTGGTGCTGCAAACCCGCAATGCCGCGCATGTGCAAGAGGTGGTGCAGCGGCTGCAGGACGCAGGCTTTGAGGCCCAAACGCGCTGAGGCGCAGCGGCCCCTCACAGCTCCCGACAGCCATCGCGGCCGAGCCTAGAACCTGGCCAGCGGCAAGGTGAATTGTCGGGGCCGTGTGCCGAAGTCTGCAAAACCGTGGTGGCGGTAGAACGCTTCGGCGGCGTCGTTTTTGGCGTCGACCACCAGCGCTTAGACAGCAACTTCCGATCGCGCGGCGCGCAGTGCTGCATCCGCCAACAGCGCTGCACCGAGCGGCTTGCCTTGAAATGCCTGGTCAACGGCCAAGCAGCCTACCCAAGCAACCGGTACCGATGGGTAGCGCGGCAGCTTCTTGGCCATAGCTTCGGCCAAGTGGCCAAGTGGCCAAGTGGGCAAGCAGCACGCCACCGGCTGCAAGGGTGTATTACCCCGCAATCTTGCCGCTGCTTTCATCGATGGCCACAAAGCATGCGCTGACGCGCCGCCGGATATCTTGGGTGGCCTGTGTTTGGAAGTAGCTGTCCAGCGCTTGCACGCCGCACTTGAAGCCGGCGCGGTCATGGCCGGAGGTCAGGCTTTCAAGTCGAAAGCTGCCCGTCACTTGGCAGCGGCAGCGCCCAAAAAAATCACTGCTGCTGCGCCCTTGAATCTCAGCAGCACGGCGAACGGTGGCGCGCGCATCGGGCGCAATGCGCGGTATTGGGTGGGCAGTGAAAGCGTACGGTTTGGCGTCAGTTTCACACCCGCAGGCGCGTGCTACATTCCCGCCATGTGTTTCGCATCGTTTTACTTTACGACCTATTGGTTCTCGCACCGCATGGCGGCTGGAGAGGCAAGCGCGTAGGTCAGAAACACGCACCGCACCCCCAACCAACCGCCGGCAGCCCCGGCGGTTTTTTGTTGCCGGCGCGTTGATGGCACACCACCGAAAGAGCCCCATGAGCCCCAAGCCCAGCCCCAGCAACGACGAGCGTTTGGCGCTGTCCGAGAGGACCAGTCAGACCGACGACCAGCGCATCCGCGACGTGACGCCGCTGCCGCCACCCGAGCACCTGATCCGCTTCTTCCCCATCGCCGGCACGCCGATTGAAACGCTCGTCTCGGGCACGCGCGGGGCGGTGCGCAAGATCATGAATGGTGAGGATGATCGGCTGCTCGTTGTCATTGGCCCGTGCTCCATCCACGACCCCGCCGCGGCGCTGGAGTACGCCCGCAAGCTGAAAGGCGAACGCGACCAGCACGCCGGCGAGTTGGAAGTGGTGATGCGGGTGTACTTCGAGAAACCGCGCACCACGGTGGGCTGGAAAGGCCTCATCAACGACCCCTACCTGGACGAGAGTTTTCGCATCCACGAAGGGCTGCGCATCGCACGCCAGTTGCTGGTGGACATCAACCGGCTGGGCGTGCCGGCGGGCAGCGAATTCCTGGACGTGATTTCGCCGCAGTACATCGGCGACCTGATCGCCTGGGGCGCCATCGGCGCACGCACGACGGAAAGCCAGGTGCACCGCGAACTGGCCAGCGGGCTGTCAGCGCCGGTGGGCTTCAAGAACGGCACCGACGGCAACATCAAAATCGCCACCGACGCCATTCAAGCTGCGGCCCGCCCACACCACTTTTTGTCGGTCCACAAAAATGGCCAGGTGGCGATTGTCGAAACGCGCGGCAACAAGGACTGCCATGTCATCCTGCGTGGCGGCAAAGCGCCCAACTACGACGCCGCCAGCGTCGCCGCCGCGTGCAAGGAGATCGAAGCCAACAAGCTGCCCTGCCGGCTGATGATCGACGCCAGCCATGCCAACAGCAGCAAACAGCACCAGCGCCAGATCGATGTCATGAAAGATGTCGGCGGCCAACTGGCAGCCGGCAACCGCTGCATCTTCGGCGTGATGGTCGAAAGCCACCTGCAGGGCGGCGCGCAGAGGTTCACCCCAGGCAAGGACGACCCCGGCCAGCTCGCCTACGGTCAAAGCATCACCGACGCCTGCATCAACTGGGGCGATACGGTGGGCCTGCTGGAAGGCCTGGCCAGCGCGGTCAAAGCGCGCCGCAAGCGCTGAGAGTCTGAGTGTTGACGCCGGCTTGTCGGACGCGGCTGACAAGCATTGCCGGCGCCGCACTACACCGAGCGGATGTGCCCGGAGTGACGATGACAGCACGCGAGAACTTCGCGATCTGTCCCATCACTTCAGGAGCAAGACATGTCACAAGCCCGCACTCAAATGACCCAACGCAGCCACCGCAGCGCCCTCATCGCCGCCGTGGCCGCAATCACCCTGGCTGCTTCGGCCCCCAGCTTCGCCGCCGGCGAATTTCTGGACATCGAACAGCCTTCGCTGCGCACGCCGATTGAAAACACCGGCGACGCGCCGTTGACACGAGCACAAGTGCGCGAAGAATTGCGCCAGGCGCGCACCAACGGCACGATGTCCGTGGGCGGCGAATTGGGCGATACCGACGCCGTACTGGCCGCCCGCGAAAGTTTCAATTTCGCGCAGGCGCAGGCCATCACCGCCGCCTACGCTGCGCAAGCCGCCTACGAAGCTGCGCTGGCCCAGGCTGAAATGGACCGCATCGAGGCTGATGCAGAGTTGCAGGCGATGGCCCCCAGCAGCGACCCCAACAACAACCTGAGCCTGGAATTCGTGGGCGGCGATTCTGAACAAGCCGCACAGCCCGGCGACCTCACAGCGCAGAGCGCACCATGAGTCTCAAGCACACTGCACTGAGTGCCATCACCCTGGCGCTGGCCCTCGCGGCCGGTGTCGTCACGGCGCTGCCGGCTGCGGCAGCGCAAGCCCCGATGGCCGCGATGTTCATGCCCGGCAGCACGGCACTCACGCCGGCTGGCGAACATTGGCTGGATGCGCAGATGGCGCGCAAGGCGCAGAGCGCCAGGCTTGCTTCGCAGCTGCTGATCGTCAAACTGCCTGGCGCAGAAAACACGCTGCAGGTGCGCCGCGCGCAGGTGCTGCGCGAACGGCTGGCGGCCCTGGGCGCTGTGCCCGATCAGGTGTATTTCGAGGCCGGCGGGCACTGAGCCTCTGAGCGGCCTGCCAACGGGTTCAGTTCAGGGCAGCGCTGTCCGATAAGGGTGTGACGGCCGCGATTTCTTGAAGGCCGCCCCAAGTGTGGGCGGTGCGAGGTGAAACGGCCGCAGAACAGCCGCGACCCTGCCATGAACCCCCGTCCGCCCGAGCCCCGATGCGCCAGCTGTGGCGGCGCCGTGGCGCGGGTCCGCCGCAGCCGCATCGAAAGGCTGGCGCCAGAACACCGCCGCTGGCGCTGCATGCAAAGCAGTTGCGGCTGGGCCGGGCTGCTGGCCCATGCGCCTGCCGCGCGGCCCGCACTTGAAGCCGCCGCAGTGCCCAGAACCACAGTCGCGCGCTGGGTCGCGCAGGGCCGCATCTGGTGGCGAAAGCGTGGCGGCCGGCGGCTGGGCCGCAAGGTCTTGATGGTCTCGGCCGGTGGCCTGTTGGCCAGCCTGGCCACAGCATTCGTGCTGCACCGCCCGGCGCCAGAGTCGGTGATGGTGGGCACCAACGTGCTGCTGCGCGGCACCCATCTGGAAGGCGAACGCCTGCCCGCGGCCCACCCGCTGGTGGCGGTGCTGCCGGCGCCGGCGCTGGAAACCGAACCCAAGGGCTATGTCGAAGACGGGCCTTCGGTGTTGCGCGTGCGGCGCCATTGCGCCTGGGGGTTGCCGGGCCGCAACCCCTACCGTGGCTCTGTCGAGCAGGCCTTGCAGACGGCCACGTTGTCGGCCACCGTGGTGGCCAAGGTGGCGGCCAGCGTGCGTGCGGGCCAGCGCGTGGACCGCGTGACCATAGGCAATGAAGGCATACGCGCGCAGCGCAGTGGCCGCGAGTTCGACCCCCAGCGCGTGGCCATGACTTACGGCATGACGATGTGCGTCGACACCCGCGTCAACTTCAAGGCCGGGCACACCGAACAGGGCGACCTGTACGAGGCGATGGACGACGACGGCCGCATCTACGCGGTGATGGTGCCCGACGTTTGCGGCAATGTCTCGGTGGTGGGCCAGCGGCTGGTGAAGACGGCGGCACCGGCACCCCGCGCGGCCAGCGGCGCAGCACCCGACCCCCGGCCCTGGCTGCAACTGCCGCCAGAAGAACGCCTGCGCGAACTGCCCCGCGCCTTGCGCTATGCCGACGCCGACCCGACCGCAGGCCAAGGCCGCAACGCGCCGACATCAAGCCCCGTCAGCGCGCCGGGTTCGTTGTTGCTCAGTGGCCTGGCGTTGGGCCTGGCGCTGGTGCTGGGGCGCCAGCGCAACCGCCAACGCACTGGCGATCGCAATGGCCATCGCCATGGCAATCATCATGGCGATCACGGGCGCGGGCCTTGACGGCGCCGCATCGGCAGCAGCGACTGAAGACCGGGCCCCGGAACCAGCCGGTTACGAGCCAGTGCAGCCGGCGGCGAGGCGGCGTGCGTCAGCGCGCTGGCCGACCACGGTGGCGGGCAGTTTGCCGGCTGCGGCCAGTGCTTCCAGTGTGCTTGAAGCCTCGCGTGCCAGCGCGCAGGCGGCTGCGCTGTCGTGCCCGGCCGAGGCCACCGCCAGCGTGTGCGCGCCGAGGGCCACTTCACGCGCCAGCAAGGCGTTGAAAGGCTCGGCCGCGGCTTCGCTGCGCAACAGCGCCAGGCCGGCGCGGGCTTGGGCCAGCGCGGCCTGCGCTTGCGGTGGCGGCAGGCGCGGCGCACTGGGGGCCAGCAGCACCTGGGCGCGCAGCAGCGCGAACTTGCCTTCGTCGGCATCGGCGGGTGCGGCGGTGGCGGCAGCGCCGCGGCGGCTGTCCAGCGCGCGCTGGTGGGCCACGGCTTGCGCCGCACGGCCGTTCAGCAGCAGTTGCAAGGCCAGGTCGCGGTCGCTCTCGTCCAGCCTCGGCACCAGGGCCTTCACCTCGGGGTGCTTGGCGCGTTGCTGGCGCAGCAGTGCGTTTTCGCGTTCGTACCAACCCAGGGCTTCGGCGTGGCGGCCCAGCGCGTCCAGCGTTTCGGCCAGCGGGCCGTAGCCGTTGGCCAGGTTGCGTTGCGACCTTTCATCGTGGGGGTCGGCGCGGGCCAATTGTTCGCGGTGTTTGATGGACAACTGCCATTGCGCCACCCCGGCTTCAATAGCGCCGGTACCCAGCAAGGCATCGGCCAGGTAGCCCTCGGCAAGATACATCCAACGTTGCCAGCGCGGGTTGCCGGGCGCCAGGGCCAGCAGCTGGCTGGCCACTTCATTGCTCTTGCGCTGCGTGGCCAGCGTGGCTGGAAATTCGCCGGCAATGCGCTGGAATTCGGTCAACTGGTTGAGCAGCGCGCCGTATTGCGCCAGCACGTCGGCGTTGCCAGGGTGGCGCTGCGCCAGGGCCGCCACCTCGCGCTCGATCTGCTCAACGGCCGTGCGGGCCTGGCTGTACAGGCCCAGGCTCTTGTGGAAGGGCCAGTACGAAATTGAAGCCAGATAGCGCCGCGACTCCACCGACTGCAACTGCGCCTTCACGTCATCAGGCCGGGCCGCGGCCAGGCTGACGAGATGGCGTGCGGCTTGCGCGTAGTGGCGGCCGGCTTGCAGCAGCTGGCCCTGGCCGCGCACCACGTCGCCCAGGCGTTCGTGCGTGCTGGCCAGGCCGGCCAGGTTGGCGGCGTCGCCCGGTGCCAGCAGCAGCGCGCTTTCACGCAAAGCCAGCGCCTTTTCCTGGCTTTTCTGGGCATCGCCGGGGCGGCCCAGGTTGGCCTGCGACGGGTTGCCCTGGATGTCGCCGACACGTTCATAAGCCTCGGCCACGTCGCGCAGCAAAGCGGCGTCGGTCAGGCGTTCAGAGGACAAGCGATCAAGGTATTGCAGCGCCGTGGCGACGAGTTTTTCGCGGCCTGCCGTGGGGCCGTCGCGCAAGGCGGTGTCGACATCAAACAGCATGGTGCGCGCGAATTGCCGCACTTCGTCAAAACGGCGTTCGGCCAGCACGCGCTGTTCCTGCGCCAGCCGGGCCTGCCACAGTGCCGCAGCCGCGCCGCCCAGCACCGCCAGCAAGGCCACTGCGGCGGCGGCCACGGCGACTTTGTTGCGCCCGATGAAGCGCGACAGCAGATAGCCTGCGCTGGGCGCTCGTGCGCTGACGGGGTAGCCCGCCAGGTGGGCGCGCACGTCAGCGGCCAGCGCATCCACACTGGCGTAGCGGCGTTCGGCGGGCTTTTCCAGCGCCTTCAACAGGATGTTGTCGAGATCGCCCTGCAGCCGCTTGCGCGTGGCCAGCCACTGCGGGTCTGGCACCTGTTCGGCCGTCAATCGGCTGGGCCGTGTGGGCTCGTCTTCCAGCACGCTGCGCGCGGCTTCGGCAGGGGTGGTCGCGTTGCGGCCGGTGGGCCGCGTGCCGGTGAGCATCTGGTACAGCAGCACGCCCAGGCTGTAGATGTCGGTGGCGGTGCTGACGGGCTCGCCGCGTACCTGTTCGGGGCTGGCGTAGTTGGGGGTGTAGGGGCGCTCGCCGCCGACGGTGGTGTTGCCTTCCTTGCCCTCAAGCGGGTCCAGCGCCTTGGCGATGCCGAAGTCCAGCAGCTTGACGTTGCCTTCGGTGTCTACCAGCACGTTGCCGGGCTTCAAGTCACGGTGCACCAGCAGGTTGCGGTGGGCGTGGGCCACGGCGTCGGCCAGTTGCAAAAAGAGCTTCAGCCGGTCTTCAACGGACAAGCCGCGCACGGCTTCGTCGATGGGCTGGCCGTCGACATATTCCAGTACGAAATACGGCAGGCCTTCTTCGCTGGCACCGGCGTCCAGCAGGCGTGCGATGTGCGGGTGGCTCAAGCGCGCGAGCGCCTGCCGCTCTTGCGCAAAACGTTGCAACACAGCGGCGCTGTCCATGCCGCGCTTGAGCAGCTTGACCGCGGCGCGGCCGTCGTACTGGCCGTCGGCGCGGCGGGCCTCGAAGACCTCACCCATGCCACCCGCGCCGATGGCCCGCACGATCTCCCAGGCGCCCAGGCGCTGGCCCGCGCGAGCGGCAATGGCCGGCTCCTCGGCCAAGGCCTGCGCGGCGTTGTCTGCCATGAAGGCCTGGCCGGTGGTGGCTTCGTCGTGGTGGGCCAGCAGGCTGCGCAGCTCGGTCAGCGCTTGCCCATCCAGTGCAGCGGCAGCAATCAGCGGCGCACGTTTGGCCGCGGGCAGGTCTACCGTGGCTTCGAACAAGGCTTTGATCTGCGCCCAGCGGGCGGCGGCGGGTGTCGTCATGGCTGAAGGCTACGGGCTCGCTGTCGCTGTGCTGATTGGGCCCAGGGGTGGCCCGGATGTGGCCCTGGTTCAGCCCTGCGCCGCAGGATGCGGGTCAAGCATCTGCGGGCAGCAGGGTTGGGTCTGCGTGAACGGGCCGCAGCATCCTGCAAAGAAGCCGTTTCAACGCTCAGCCTTCAACCGCGCCACCACCACATCGGACAAGCTGTTCATGCCCGCGCCGATGATTTGTTTGTAGCGGGCCGGGTCCACGATGGCTTCCATCTCTGTGCTGCTGCTGCTGTCGCGGCTGCTGCTGGCCAGGCGGATGAGACCGGTCAGCACCGCACCGGCGACGTCGCCCGCGGTGGTGGGCTTTTCGCGCACCTCGGTGAACACGGCCGGGTCCAACACCAGCACGTTGGCCAGCGTCATGCTGCTGCGAATCTGGCCCTGCTGCACCTGCACCATCACGCCGTCGATGCTGGGGAAGGCCTTGCCCGTGGTGCTGGCGGTGTTGGCGATGCGGCCGAAGAAGCCCTTGTTGTTGTCGGCCAGCTCGACAAAGTTCACGCGCAGCCGCACTTCAAGGGTCGCGGCGTTCAACTGGCTGGCCAGGTCGACACTGCCCATCACGTCGCCCACCGCCGAGAAGCCGGCGCCTATGCCGGACAGCGCACCGAACACGCCTGTCGATGGCTTGGCCGGCCCGCTGCTCATGCGCGCAAAGCCGTAGATGGGCATGCCGGGCGGCGTGAGCACGGTGTTGGTGTCGCTCTTGATGGGCGCTTTGTTGCCGCCGTCGGCCAGCTTGCGGTAGGCCGCTGCGGCTTGAAACTCTTCCTTGCCCAGCACCTGCAGGCCGCTGTCTTTCAGGCGCTGCAGGAAATCACCGTACATGGCGTCGGTCAGGGCCTGAAATTCAGCTTCACCGACGCCCAGCAGCTTGTAGTACAGGGCCGAGCTGGCACGGCCGGCGCTGCCAAAACCCGATGTCTGGGTGCGCACGTTGTCGGCGGTGACGAAGTCGACCACGAACACCGGCACAGCCACGCGGGTGATGCCTTTGAGCGCCTTGTTGTCGGCGATCTTGAAGCCGTTGGCCGCCACGTCGGCGGCGTTGAAGCTGGCGTCCACAGCCACCGGCGTGGGGGCGTCAGCGGCATGGGCCGAAGTCACAGGGCCTGCCAGCAACAAGGCGGTGAACATGACCAGGGCCGGGACACGGGCCGCGGTGCGTCGGGGCACGGGTGCAGACGAATGGCTGTGCATGGAAACTCCAGAAGGTGGGGCAGGTGATGGCGCGGGTGCCGCACACTTTGGCGGGTAGAGGCGGCGGCGGGACTGGACAAGATCATCGGCTTTCTGGGCTTGGCATGGACTGCAAGGCCTGCACGAAGATGGCCTGCCTTGTTCACTAGCGCACGGGACAGGCCGCCCAGGGCTCATGCAGGCGCAAGTTTTTTTCGGCCCGCAGTGACAATGTCAACCATGGACAGCAGCACCGCCCAGCCCCAGGTTTCGCCGGCAGACATCACGCACTGGTTGGCGCAACTTGACGCACAGGAAGGCGGCGCCGACGACGTGCATGGCAGCGCGAACGTTGACGCAAGCGGTGACACGAATGGCGGCACGAACGGCGGCACGAACGGCGGCGCCAGCGTCGACGCCAGCAACGGTGCGGCCCGCGGCAAGACCGTCAACCAGCTTTTTACCGTGCTCTACGGCGAGCTCAAACGCAGTGCGCGGGCGCAGATGCGCAAGGAATACGCGGGCCACACGCTCAGCGCCACGGCGCTGACCCATGAAGCCTGGTTCAGGCTCACCGAGCAGACCCGCACGCAGTGGCAAAGCCGCGGCCACTTTCTGGGCATGGCGTCGGTGATGATGCGGCGCATCCTGGTCAACCACGCGGTGGCCAAACAGGCGCTCAAGCGCGACATGCCGCTGGTGTCACTGACGCTGACCGAAGCGCAGCAGGTGGCCGGCGGCAGCGGCAGCGATGTCGTCAAGGTACACGACGCGCTGCTGGCTTTTGAGCAGGTGGACCCGCGCGCGGCCAAGGTGGTGGAGTTGAAGTTTTTCGGTGGGCTGGAAAACGAAGAGATAGCCGAAGTGATGGGCCTGAGCCCGGCTACCGTCAAGCGCGACTGGTCGCTGGCCAGGGCCTGGTTGCACCGCGAGTTGCAGGGCGCGTAAAGCTCCGCGCAAACGCCTCAGGCCGCAGCCACCTGCGGCGCGAAAACCCGGGCCACGCGCTCGGCGCCACCGGCCTGGCGCACGAAGCCTTGCTGGCGTTTGAAGAAGTCAACCCGCCTGCCGCGAAGGTGGTGCAACTGCGGTTTCTCGGTGCCATGGAAAACGACGAAGTGGCGCAAGCGCCGGGCATCAGCCTGGCCACCGTCAAGCGCGACTGGGCGCTGGCGCGGGCTTGGCTGCACCAGCGAGTTGGCCAGCCGGCCGCAGTGCAAAGCTCGACACTGCGTTGGATCGTCAGCCTTCGTCGCGCGCCAGGCGCTCGCTGCGCCAGTACACGTCGTCGCCGCCCAGCCCGTCCAGATTGGCGCGGTTGAGCACGCGGGCCAGCACAAACATCAGGTCGCTCAGGCGGTTCAGGTACTGGCGCGGTGCTTCGTTCACCGCCTCGACCGCGGCCAGCGCCACCACGGCGCGTTCGGCGCGCCGCGCCACGGTGCGGCTGACATGCGCCAGCGCCGCGCTGCGCGTGCCGGCCGGCAGGATGAATTCCTTCAGCCGCGGCAGGTTGGCGTTGTAGTGTTCCAGCGCTTCGTCCAGCCGCAGCACGGCATCGGCCTTGAGCAGCGTGTAGCCCGGGATCGACAGCTCGCCACCCAGGTTGAAAAGTTCGTGCTGGATGACCACCAGCAGTGCGCGCACATCGGCCGGCAGGGGTTCGGCCAGCAGCACGCCCAGGCCCGAATTCAGCTCATCCACATCGCCCATGGCGGCCACGCGCAGGTGCTGCTTGGGCACCCGTGTGCCGTCGCCCAGGCCGGTGGTGCCGTCGTCGCCGGTGCGGGTGGCAATTTGCGTCAGTCGGTTGCTCATGGGGCGATGCTAGCTTGGGGTGACGCTGTCCGTTGATCCACAAATAAACTCGCAATCACGGTGTCAAACTCCATAATTGCATGGATGTTTGAACGCGAACTCCAACCCAAAGTCCTCGCCGCACTGCAGGAAAGCCCCGCCGTGGCGCTGCTGGGGCCGCGCCAGGTGGGCAAGACCACGCTGGCACTGGCAGTAGGCCAGGCTTTGGCGCCCGGGCGCAGTTTCATCTACCTGGACATGGAGTCGCCCGCCGACCGCGCCAAGCTCAACGAGCCCGAGCTGTACCTGGCAGACCACCGCGACAAGCTCGTCATCCTGGACGAAGTGCACCGCGTGCCGGCGCTGTTCCCGCTGCTGCGGGGCCAGATCGACCGCGCCCGCCGTGAAGGCAGACGCGCGGGGCTGTACCTGCTGTTGGGGTCAGCCTCGGTGGACTTGCTGAAGCAGGCCGGTGAGTCATTGGCCGGCCGCATTGCGCACCTGGAACTGGCGCCGCTGACGCTGGCCGAAGCCACCGGCATCACCGCCGATGCGCACTGGCTGCGCGGCGGCTTTCCTGAAAGTCTGCTGGCCCCCGACATGGCGGCCAGCCTGCGCTGGCGGCAGGACTTCATACGCACCTACCTGGAACGCGAAATCTTTCAGTTCAGCCCGCGCGCGGCCAGCGAAACACTGCGCCGGCTGTGGCTGATGCTGGCCCACCACCAGGGCGGCTTGCTCAACGCCGCGCAGTTCGCGCGCAACCTGGGTGTGGACGGCAAGACCGTGGCCCACTACCTTGACCTGCTGACCGACCTGATGCTGGTGCGCCGCCTGCCGCCCTGGCACCACAACCTGGCCAAGCGCCTGGTGCGCACGCCCAAGTTCTATGTGCGCGACAGCGGTGTGCTGCACGCGCTGCTGGGCATTGCCGACAAGGAAGCGCTGCTTTCACACCCGGTGGTGGGCGCGAGCTGGGAAACCTGGGTCATGGAAAACCTGCTCGCCAGCGCACCGCGCGGCAGCGAGGCGTTTTTCTACCGCAGCGCAGCCGGGGCTGAGATTGACCTGCTGGTGCAGCGCCCGGGTGGCGAACGCTGGGCCATAGAGATCAAACGCAGCTTGTCACCGAAGCTGGAACGCGGCTTCCACAGCGCTTGCGCCGACCTGCAGCCCACCCACCAATGGGTCGTCTATCCGGGCACCGAGCGTTACCGGCTGGGCGAAAGCGCCTGGGCAGTGGGGCTACCGGAGTTGGTGCGTGGGCTGCAAACACTGCCGCGCTGATTTGCTGATTTGCTGACGTGCTGACTTGCTAACCTGCCGACATGCTGATGGCCTAACTGTAAAAGTGAGGGCCACCAGCGTGCCGCCGCAGGTTGCCCAGCAGATCACCCCACCACAGGCCCATCATGCGGACAAAGTCTGGCGCCGGCAGGCCGTGGCGCACTGGGTGGTCGGCACGCAGCGCGGCCCACCCGCGGTGCACCACGGTGACCTGCGTGCCCGCACCCACGGCCTTGAACAGCACTTCCACTTCGGTGTGTTCGTGCAGCGCGAAATTCACCCCACGCCATTGCAGCAGCAGGCGTTCTGGCGGCTGCCACACCAGCATGCGGCCCATTTCAACCACCTGCTCACCTGCGGGCGTGTCGAAACTCTCGAACAACCGCCCGCCAGGGCCGGGTTCGATGCAGACGATGCCGGCGTTGCCCGGCGCGCTGCGAAAGCGCCGGCCGCGCCGCCACCACAGGTTCACTTCCTGCGTGAAGACACGAAAGGCTTCTTCGGGCGGCACGGCCACGCTGACGGTGACACGCGCTTGGTCGCCGGCTGTGCCACTCATCACCGGCTTCACCGTTTGCGGCCCTTTTCGGCGTGGGCCTTGAAGGCTTGCAACTGGCCGCCCCAAAAGGCTTCCAGCTCGGCCAGCCAGTCTTGCACCGGCGCCAAGGCCTGCGGCTGCAAACGGTACAGCCGCACGCGGGCGTCGTGCGCGGGTTCGTCGTCGGCGATCAGGCCACGCTGGCGCAGCACCCGCAGGTGGCGGCTGAGCGTGGGCGGTGTCATGGCCAGCGCTGTGGCCAATTCGCCCGCACGGCGCGGGCCTTGCGCCAGCAGGCGCACCACGGCGCGGCGCGTGGGGTCGGCCAGCGCGGCCAGCGCCTGCCCCACCGCGGCATCCAGCGCTGCTGCGCTGCGCCTAACCACGGATGCGCTGCGTGAACCACCACAGGTGGCCTTCGGGGTCGGTGGCGCCATAGCTGCGGTCGGCCCAGTAGTCGTCGCCGTAGTCGTGCAGGTCGGGTTCGGCCACCACCTGCGCCCCTGCGGCGCGGGCGTGGGCGCAGTGGGCGTCGACGTCGTCAACGAAGACCATCAGGTTCTGCGTGTTGCAGCCGGCGTTCAGC
>JANMJI010000389.1:0-19094 GCA_031371275.1 Betaproteobacteria bacterium | reverse complement strand
GGTTGAAACAGCGGCCGGCGTGCCGGCGCTGGCGCTGGATTTGCCCGAGCCCGAATACGGCCAGGAAGGCTCGGTCATCGCGCAAAGCTTTGCCGTGGCCGCGGGCAGCAAGCTGAGCTTCAGCTGGACCTTCAGCACCGTTGAAGACCTGTTCCAAGACCGCGCCTTTGCCGTCGTCAACGGCCAGATTTTCACCTTGGCCACGCGCAGCGCGCCAGGGCTGGCGACGCAGACCTTCAGCTTCACCTTCGCCGCCGCCGGCATCGCCAAGCTGGCGCTGGGTGTCATCGACACCGGCGACGTGCTCGGTGTGTCGACCTTGACGGTACGCAACCTGGCGGTCAGCGCCGTGCCAGAACCCACCCCACTGGCGCTGTGGCTGGCCGGCCTGGGCTTGGCGGGCGCTGCGGCGCGACGCCGCCGCCCGGCCCAGCGCTGAGGGCACTCACTTCTGGCGGTAGCTGCGCAAACGCTCGAGGTTGGTGACGCGCACACCGCCATAGCCGACCTCGATGACGCCGGCAGCGTGCAGCGCACGCAAGGCCTGGTTCACACGCTGGCGCGACAGGCCCACCAGGTAGCTCAGTTCCTGCTGGGTGATGCGCAGCAACTGCCCCACACCGGGGTACAGCACCGGGTGGAACAAGGCGGCCAGGCTGCGCGCCACGCGCTCGTCCGGGTGCACCAGGCGGTCGATCTCGCGCGCGGCGATGAACTGGCCCAGGCGTTCGTTCAGCTGCAGCGTGATGAAGCGGTTGAAGCCGATGCTGCGCTCCAGCAGCCAGTGAAAAGTGGCCGCCGGTATGCCCGCCACCACACTCTTGCGCAAGGCCTGGATGTTGTAGCGGTAGGGCTCGTTCTTCAGCACCGTGCCTTCGCCAAACCAGCCACCTGAGGGCACGCCGGTGAAGGTGATGGGGATGCCCGAACCGCCTGGCGTGTGGCTGTCGTTGCTCATCTTCAGCAGGCCGTCGATGACGCCGAACCAGTAGCTCACGGGCCGACCGAAGCGGCACACCAGCTCACCCGCTTCGACGTTCAAGACGCGCAGGTCGGCCAGCACGCGCGCGCGCTCGGCTTCGTCAAGCCGTGTCAGCCAGGGGATGTGCGCCAGGTCTTCGCTCGCCGCTGCGCGCGCGCTGGAAGCCCGCACCGGCGGCGCGCGCGCCGCGGCCGGGAAGGCAGACCCGTGAACCGGGGGGGCCGCCTTGACGTTCATGCCGGCGTCGCCTGTACTTGCAGATACGTTCGCATCGCCGCGGACACTGGGGGCTTGAAATGGCACATCTGTCGTTGCGCCTACGGCAGGCTGGCGCCTTGCTGTCGGCGCTGGCGTTGGCGCTGGCAGCAGCCCCGGCAGCCGCCATCACCATACCCGCGCTGGACGCCGGCTTCGTCACCGTAGCCGGTGGTTCGGCCAAGGGCGACGGCACGGTTACCGCGGTGGCCAAGTACAACTACTCGGTGGGCTTTGAGCTGCACTACGGCACCGGCGCGCTGGGCTCGCCGCTGTCGCCAATGCTGCGCCGCAACTACTTTGTCTTCGACCTCTCGGCCCTTAGCGGCACCATCACTTCGGCCACGCTGATGTTGTGGGCCGGCAAGCTGGAAAGCGCCGACAGCAGCGAGCTTTACGGCTTGAAGGAAATCACCGACATGGCCACCGCCTTGGGCCTGGGCTCGGCCCTGGCCGCCGGCACTTCGGTCACCGAATTCAGCAGCCCCAGCAGCCCGCTGGTGCTGGCCGCTGCCAGCCTGTACGGCAAGATCGGCGACGGCCCGCTGATCCTGGGCAGCCTGGCCATCACGCACGCCATGGACGACACCTTCATCAGCATCGCCTTCACCCCCGGCGGGCTTGGCTACCTGAACGGCTTTGTCGGCGCCAAGGTCATGCTGGGCGGCCTGGTCGGCAGCGTGCTGCCGCCGGCGTTCCCACAGCAACCCTTTGGCTTCACGGGGCCTGACATTGTGGCCGGCGACATCACCACGCCCAAACTTGTCCTGGGCCTGGTGCCCGAGCCTGCGGCGCTGTGGCAGCTGCTGGTGGGCCTGCTGGTCCTGGCGGCGCTGGCCCAGCGCTGGCCGCGTCGTCGCTGATTGTTTTGCACCCGGGGCGCTTGCGCCCGGTGCCAGTGCTTGCTTGCGCATCGGTGAAACGCCTGTCAGTGCGAACCCGCAAATTGTCGTCGGAACGACAACATGGCGTCAAAGTAACGCCCAGAATGCCGGGCAGGACAACCCCGCATCCACAGGAGACCGCCCGGTGCAGACGACGTTTCCCCGTCTGATGCTTGAACATGCCGCGCAGCGCCCGCAGGCCGCCGCCTTGCGTGAGAAGTTGTACGGCATCTGGCAGACCACCACCTGGGCCCAACTGGCGCTGCTGGTGCGCCACTTGGCCTGCGGCCTGGCGCAGGCCGGCGTGCAGCGCGGCGACCATCTGGTGGTGGTGGGCGACAACCGCCCGCGGCTGTACGCCACGCTGTTGGCCGCGCAAGCCCTGGGCGCGGTGCCGGTGCCGCTGTACCAGGACGCCGCCGTCACCGAATACGTCTTCCCCATCAACAACGCCGAGGTGCGTTTTGCCATCGTCGAAAACCAGGAGCAGGTCGACAAGCTGCTGGAGTTGCGCGCGCTGTGCCCGACACTGACGCGCATCTGGTACGACGACCCGCGCGGCCTGCGCAACTACAGCGAAGCCGGGCTCGCCGCGCTGGACGTGCTGGTGGCCGAAGGTCAGCGGCATAACGCTTCAAATGCACGGCTTTTTGACGACGCCGTGGCCGCCGGCCAACCCGACGACGTGGCCGCGATGTTCTTCACCAGCGGCACCACCGGCAACCCCAAGGGCGTGGTGCACAGCCACCGCACCTTGCTCGACCGCGCCCAGGCCGGGCAGCGTTTCGACAAACTCACCGAACACGAAGAAGTACTGGCCTACATGCCGCTGGCCTGGATAGGGCAGAACATCTTCAGCTACGCGCAGTGGCTGTCTTGCGGCTACGTGGTGAACTGCCCCGAAAGCGCGGCCACCGTGACCATCGACCTGAAAGAAATCGGCCCCACGTACTACTTTGCGCCGCCGCGGATATTTGAAGGCCTGCTGACCAGCGTGATGATCCGCATGGAAGACGCCAGCCGCATCAAACGCTGGCTGTTCAAACGCTTCATGGATGTGGCCCGGCGCGTAGGCCCGGCGCGCCTGGACGGCCAGCGCTTGAGCGCCATCGACGCGCTGGCCTGGAAGCTGGGCGACCTGTTGGTCTACGGGCCGCTGCGCAACAACCTGGGCCTGAGCCGCGTGCGAGTGGCCTACACCGCAGGCGAGGCCATTGGCCCCGACCTGTTCACCTTTTACCGCAGCATCGGCATCAACCTGAAGCAGCTGTATGGCTCGACAGAAACGGCCGTCTTCGTGTGTCTGCAGCCCGACCATGAAGCGCGGGCTGACACAGTGGGCGTGCCCATCGAAGGTGTCGAAATCAAGGTCAGCGAAAGCGGCGAAATCCTGGTCAAGAGCCCGGGGCTGTTGAAGGGCTACTACAAGAACCCGCAGGCGACTGCCGAGGTGCTGAGCGCCGACGGCTGGTACCGCACCGGCGACGCCGGTTTTCTGGACGCCAGCGGCCACCTGAAGATCATCGACCGCGCCAAGGATGTCGGGCGCTTGATGGGCGGCGCCAACGACGGCGCGATGTTTGCGCCGAAGTATGTCGAGAACAAGCTGAAGTTCTTTCCCTTCGTCAAGGAAGCCGTGGCCTTTGGCGACCGGCGCGAAAAGGTCTGCGCCTTCATCAACATCGACATGGAAGCCGTGGGCAACTGGGCCGAACGCCGCAATCTGCCCTATGCCGGCTACACCGACCTGGCGGCCAAGCCCGAGGTGCTGGAATTGATCCGCGAATGCGTCGAACAGGTCAACGCCGACCTGGCCGCCGACGCGCTGCTGGCCGGCAGCCAGATCAGCCGCTTTCTGGTGCTGCACAAGGAACTGGACGCTGACGACGGCGAGATGACGCGCACGCGCAAGGTCAAGCGCGGCACCATCAACGACAAGTACCAGGTGCTGGTGGACGCTTTGTACAGCGGCAAGACAGAGCAGTTCATCGAGACCGCGGTGAAGTTCGAAGACGGCCGCAGCGGCAGCGTCAGCGCCACGCTGCCCATCGTCGATGCCAAGACCTTCCCCTCTGTGGCGAAGGCCGCGTGATCATGCCCCCAAGCTCACTTCGTTCGCTGCCCCCCGAGGGGTTGCTCAGTGGCTTCGGAACGGCCGGGCGCCACTGAGATGGCGGGCCGCAAGATCGGCGAGGTCATCCTCGATGTCAAGAACATCAGCCTGCGTTTTGGCGGCGTGAAGGCGTTGACCGACATCAGCTTCGATGTGCGTGAACACGAGCTGCGGGCCATCATCGGCCCCAATGGCGCCGGCAAGAGCAGCATGCTCAACTGCATCAACGGCGTCTACGCACCGCAGACCGGCAGCATCACTTTCCGCGGCCAGACCTTTGGCCACATGAACAGCCGGCAGGTGGCTGAGATGGGCGTGGCGCGCACCTTTCAGAACCTGGCTTTGTTCAAGGGCATGAGCGTGCTGGACAACCTGATGAGCGGGCGCAACCTGCGCATGAAGAGCAACATTTTCCAGCAGGCTTTCCGTCTCCCATTCGGTTGGGGCGCCGCCGAGCGCGAAGAAACCCAGCACCGCGCGTTTGTCGAAACCATCATCGACTTTCTTGAAATACAGGCCTACCGCAAGACGCCCGTGGGCCGTTTGCCGTATGGGCTGCAAAAGCGCGTCGACCTCGGCCGCGCCCTGGCGATGGAGCCGCAGGTGCTGCTGCTGGACGAACCGATGGCCGGCATGAATGTCGAAGAGAAGCAGGACATGAGCCGCTTCATCCTGGATGTCAACGACGAGTTCGGCACGACGATTGTTTTGATCGAACACGACATGGGCGTGGTGATGGACATCTCAGACCGTGTGGTGGTGCTGGACTACGGCAAGAAGATCGGTGACGGCACGCCGCTTGAAGTGCGGCAAGACCCGAACGTCATCAGCGCCTACCTCGGAACAGACCACTGAGATGGCCTTCTTCCTCGAAACCCTGATCGGTGGCCTGATGACGGGCATGCTGTATTCACTCGTCGCCTTGGGCTTTGTGCTGATATTCAAAGCGAGTGGCGTGTTCAACTTCGCACAAGGCGCGATGGTGTTGTTCGCGGCGCTGGTGATGGCGCGCTTCTCGGGCTGGCTGCCCCAGTGGCTGGGCTTTCAGAGCCTGCTGCTGGCGAACATCCTGGCCTTCTTGGTGGCCATGGCGGTGATGGTGGCGGTGGCCTGGGTCATCGAGCGCCTGGTGCTGCGCAAACTGGTGAACCAGGAAGGCGTGACGCTGTTGATGGCCACGCTGGGGATAGCGTATTTTTTAGATGGCTTTGGCCAGACGCTGTTTGGCAACGACATCTACAAGATCGACGTCGGCCTGCCCAAAGACCCGATCTTTGTGCTGGGCAGCGTGTTCCCTGGCGGCGTGCTGGTGAACAAGGAAGACCTGTATGCGGCCTTGATCGCCGCCGCGCTGGTCTCGGCCCTGTCGCTGTTCTTCCAGAAAACCGCCACCGGCCGCGCGCTGCGTGCGGTGGCTGACGACCACCAGGCCGCGCAAAGCATCGGCATTCCGCTGGGCCGTATCTGGGTCATCGTGTGGAGCGTGGCGGGCTTCGTCGAGCTGGTGGCCGGCATCATCTGGGGCAGCAAGCTGGGGGTGCAGTTTTCGCTGTCGCTGGTGGCCTTGAAAGCGCTGCCGGTGGTGATTCTGGGCGGCTTGACTTCGGTGCCCGGCGCGGTGATTGGCGGGCTCATCATCGGCATGGGCGAAAAACTCTCCGAGGTCTACATCGGGCCCAGCCTGGGTGGCGGCATCGAGATCTGGTTTGCTTATGTGTTGGCACTGATCTTCCTGCTCGTCAGGCCGCAAGGCTTGTTCGGCGAGAAGATCATCGATCGGGTCTAGCGCATGTTGTACCGAGAGAACGGCCAGTTCAAGACCAGCTACAGCAGCGACCAGCAGGTCTTCCCGATCACGCAAGACCGCATCGTGATGGGGCTGCTGCTGGCGTTGGTGCTGATCGTCGTGCCGCTGACTGCCTCTGAGTACCTGTTCCGCGCCATCCTCATACCTTTCCTGATCCTGTCGCTGGCGGCGCTGGGTTTGAACATCCTGGTGGGCTATTGCGGGCAAATCTCTTTGGGCACCGGCGCCTTCATGGCGGTGGGCGCCTATGCGGCCTACAACTGCCAGGCGCGCATTGACGGCATCCCCGTCATCTTGTCGCTGCTGCTGGGCGGCGCGGCGGCCACGGTGGTGGGCGTGGCCTTCGGCACGCCTTCGCTGCGCATCAAGGGCCTGTATCTGGCGGTGGCCACGCTGGCGGCGCAGTTTTTTGTCGACTGGGCCTGCCTGCGGCTGAAGTGGGTGACCAACGATTCCAGCTCGGGCTCGGTCAGTGTGGCGGGCTTGAAGGTGCTGGGTTTTGCGATCGAATCACCCGTCAGCAAGTACCTCTTCTGCCTGGGCTTTGTGCTCGTCTTCGGCGTGCTGGCCAAGAACCTGGTGCGCGGCCACATCGGCCGTGAATGGATGGCCATTCGCGACATGGACGTGGCCGCCGCCGTCATCGGCATACGGCCGGTGTACGCCAAGCTGACCGCCTTCGCGGTAAGTTCGTTCATCGTCGGCGTGGCCGGCGGGCTGTGGGGCTTTGTGCACCTCAGTTCGTGGGAACCGGCGGCGTTTGGCATCACACGCAGCTTCGATTTGTTGTTCATGGTCATTATCGGCGGCCTGGGTTCGATCATGGGCAGCTTCTTTGGCGCGGCCTTCATCGTCGTGCTGCCCATCGTGCTGGACAACGTGCCGCGCTGGTTTGGCCTGCCGATAGACACCGCGCTGGCGGCCCATCTCACGACCATGATCTTCGGCGTGTTGATCGTGTTTTTCCTCATCAAGGAACCGCACGGCATTGCACGCTTGTGGTCGACGGCCAAAGAGAAGCTGCGGCTTTGGCCCTTCCCGCATTAGCAGTTGAATCGATTGGAGACGAGAACATGAAGCTATTGACGAATTCCCTTGCTGCGGCAGCCCTCGTTGGCTTGTCGCTGATCACGGCCGATGTGGCGCTGGCGCAGGCCAAGGAGCAGTTCTTTCCGTTGCTGGTGTACCGCACCGGGCCGTATGCGCCCAATGGCACGCCCTGGGCCAACGGCAAGCAGGACTACATCAAGATGGTCAACGCGCGCGACGGCGGCATCAACGGCGTGAAGATCACGTTTGAAGAATGCGAAACCGGCTACGCCACGGACAAGGGTGTGGAGTGTTACGAGCGCCTGAAGGGCAAGACCAACACACTGTTCGACCCGCAGTCCACGGGCATTACTTTCGCACTGACCGAGAAGGCGCCAGGCGACAAGATCCCGCTCATCACGCTGGGCTACGGCCTGTCGGCCAGCCAGGACGGCAATGTCTTCAAATGGAACTTCCCGCTGATGGGCAGCTACTGGACGGCGGCCGACATCCTGATCCAGCACATCGGCAAGAAGGAGGGCGGGCTGGACAAGTTGAAGGGCAAGAAGATCGCGCTGGTCTATCACGACAGCCCGTTTGGCAAAGAGCCCATTCCGATGATCACCGAGCGCAGCAAGATGCACGGCTTTGAGCTGCAGTTGATCCCGGTCACAGCACCCGGCGTCGAGCAGAAAAGCGCCTGGCTGCAAGTGCGCCAGAGCAAGCCCGACTACGTGCTGCTGTGGGGCTGGGGCGTGATGAACAGCACCGCTCTGAAAGAAGCCCAGGCCACCGGCTACCCGCGCGACAAGATGTACGGTGTGTGGTGGGCCGGTGCCGAGCCTGACGTGAAAGACGTGGGCGATGGTGCCAAGGGCTACAACGCTTTGAACCTGAACACCTCGGGCCAGACGCCCAAGGTCATTCAGGACATCTTGAAGTTTGTGCACGACAAGGGCCAGGGCACGGGGCCCAAGGACGAAGTGGGCAGCGTGCTGTACACACGCGGCCTGATCATCCAGATGCTGGGTGTTGAAGCCGTGCGCCGCGCCCAGGAGCGTTACGGCAAAGGCAAGGTGATGACCGGCGAGCAGGTGCGCTGGGGCCTTGAGAATCTGGCGCTGGACCAGAAGAGGCTGGACAGCCTGGGCTTCAGTGGCGTGCTGCGCCCCATCAGCACCAGCTGCCAGGACCACATGGGTTCGAGCTGGGCGCGCATACACACCTGGGACGGTGCGAAGTGGAACTTCAGCAGCGACTTCATGCAGGCCGATGAGCAGATCATCAAGCCGATGGTGCGTGCGGCGGCCGACAAGTACGCCAGTGACAAGAAGCTGACCCGCCGTGAACCGGCTGATTGCCAAAGCTGATCGGGCAGCGGGCCCGCACGGGCCCGCCCCAACCAGCAAGCCGACATGAGCAACATCCTCCTCAACGTCAACGGCATTGAAGTCATCTACAACCACGTCATCCTGGTGCTCAAGGGCGTCAGCCTGCAGGTGCCCGAGGGTGGCGTGGTGGCCTTGCTGGGTGGCAATGGCGCCGGCAAGACGACCACCCTGCGGGCGGTGAGCAACCTGCTGGCCGGTGAGCGCGGCGCGGTGACCAAGGGCAGCATCGAACTGCGCGGTCAACGCATCGACAACCTCAGCACGTCAGAGATGGTGAACCGCGGCGTCATCCAGGTCATGGAAGGCCGCCACTGTTTTGCGCACCTGAGCATCGAGGACAACCTGATGACCGGCGCCTACACACGCAAGGACGGCAAGGCGGCGGTGGCCACGACGCTGGAGAAGGTCTACGGCTACTTTCCGCGGCTGAAAACACGGCGCACATCACAAGCCGCCTACACCAGCGGCGGTGAACAGCAGATGTGCGCCATCGGCCGCGCCTTGATGGCCAACCCGAACATGGTGTTGCTGGACGAGCCCAGCATGGGCCTGGCGCCGCAGATCGTTGAAGAGGTGTTCGAGATCGTCAAAGATCTGAACCAGCGCGAGAAGGTCACCTTCCTGCTGGCCGAGCAGAACACCCACATGGCGCTGCGCTATGCCGACCACGGCTACATCCTGGAAAGCGGCCGCATCGTGATGGAAGGTGCGGCCAAGGACCTGCGCGAAAACGAGGATGTGAAAGAGTTTTATCTGGGTATGGGTGGCGCCAACGATGGCAGCCCGAGAAAGAACTTCAACGATGCCAAGAGCTACAAGCGACGCAAGCGGTGGTTGTCGTGAGCGACGCGGAAGACCTCGGCTTTGCACTGCCGCCCTTCAAGCCCGACGAGGCTTTGCAGCAACTCAAGCGCGCACTGCGCGACCTCAAGCTCAGCGAACGCGGTGTCGGCTTTGATCTGCGTGGCAAGCGTGTGCTGGAACTGCTGCCGCAAGCCGCACACATCACCGCGCGCGTCGCCCGCAAACTGGCGCTGACGCCAGAGTGGGACACGCTGCAGATCAAGGCCACGCCCGACCAGCGCAAGCTGCTGGACGAGGTGAAGAAGCGCCTGGCCCGCTGGGACCGCGAAGAATGAGCGCAGACTTCTTCGACACGCTGGAAACCCGCGACCCCCAAGCCCGTGAAGCTGCGCTGATGGCCGCGTTGCCCGCGCAGGTGCAGGCTGCACAGGCAGTGCCGGCATTGGCGCAGGTGCTGGCCGGCGTGCAGCCCGGCGGGGTGAACAGCCGTGCCGCACTTGCACGGCTGCCCGTCACGCGCAAACACGAGTTGCTGGAAAAGCAGCAGACGCAACGAGCTAACGGTTCAAGTGCGCGGCACGACCCTTTCGGCGGTTTTTCGGCCATCGGCTGGGCCGCGCTGCGCACGCCAAGGCCGGCCAGGCGCGTCTACCAATCGCCCGGCCCCCTCTACGAACCCGAGGGCCATGGCGCCGACTACTGGCGCACCGCCCGCGCGCTGTTTGCCGCCGGCCTGCGCAGTGGCGACCTGGTGCACAACAGCTTCAGCTACCACCTGACGCCCGGCGCATGGATCATGGAAGCGGGCGCGCAGGCTTTGGGCTGCACCGTGTTCCCCGGCGGCGTGGGCAACACCGAACTGCAGCTGCAGGCGATGCAAGACCTGCGGCCAGACGCCTATGCCGGCACCCCCAGCTTCTTGCGCATCGTGCTGGAAAAGGCCGCTGAGACCGGCCTGGCGCTGCCCAGCCTGAAGAAAGCACTCGTCAGCGGTGAAGCCTTCCCGCCCAGCCTGCGCGACTGGCTGGCAGAACGCGGTGTGCAAGCCTACCAAGCCTATGCCACGGCCGACGTGGGCGTCATCGCCTTTGAGACCGCAGCCCGCCAGGGGCTGGTGGTGGACGAAGGCGTGATCGTCGAGATCGTGCGCCCCGGCACCGGCACGCCCGTGCCAGACGGCGAGGTCGGCGAGGTGGTGGTCACGGTGCTGAACGCCGACTACCCGCTGCTGCGTTTTGGCACCGGCGATCTTTCCGCCGTGCTGCCCGGCCTGTGCCCCACCGGCCGCAGCAACACGCGCATCAAAGGCTGGCTGGGCCGCGCCGACCAAACGGCCAAAGTGCGTGGCATGTTTGTGCATCCCAGCCAGGTGGCCGAGGTGCTCAAGCGCCACCCGGAACTGTTGAAGGCACGGCTGGTGGTGGAAGGCGAGATGGCCAACGACCGCATGACGTTGCACGTTGAAAGCAGCCATGGCGCCGAAGGCCTGGCGGCCGCCGTGGCCGGCAGCGTGCGCGACGTGACCAAGCTGCGCAGCGACGTGCAAATCGTCGCACCGGGCAGCCTGCCCAACGACGGCAAGGTCATCGAGGACGCACGCCGCTATGCGTGAGACGGCCGGCCGTGGCTGCTGCGCGGTCGGTGCTACGTAGTTTCCACGGCAGCACGGGCACAGGCCGCTCCTACCATTTGGGGTCCAACGCTTGGCTGAGACGAAAGACCCGCTATGAACAAAACCCTGCTGGCCGCGGCTGCGGCATTCCTGGCCACGGTGGCCCACGCCGCCTACCCCGAAAAGCCCGTCACCATCGTCGTGCCTTTTGCCGCCGGCGGCCCCACCGACAAGGTGGCACGCGACCTGGCCGAGGTGCTGCGCAAGGGCCTGAACAACCAGACCGTGATCATCGAGAACGTCGGCGGTGCCGGCGGCACGCTGGGTGCTGCCAAGGTGGCCAAGTCCAACGCCGACGGCTACACGCTGCTGCTGCACCACATCGGCATGTCCACCAGCCCGGCGCTGTACCGCAATCTGCCCTACAAGACGCTGGACGACTTCGAGTACCTGGGCATGATCAACGACGTGCCGATGACGCTGATCGGCCGCCCCAGCCTGCCGGCCAACAACTTCACCGAACTGCGCACCTGGGTCAACGCCAACAAGGGCAAGATCAACCTGGCCAACGCCGGCCTGGGCGCCGCCTCGCACCTGTGCGGCCTGCTGTTCCAGCAAGCCATGGGCGTGGACATGACCACCGTGCCGTACAAGGGCACCGCACCCGCGATGACCGACCTGCTGGGCGGCCAGGTCGACCTGATGTGCGACCAGACCACCAACACCACGGTGCAGATTGAAGGCGGCAAGGTCAAGGCCTATGCGGTGACCACCAGCAAGCCCTTGACGACGCCCGCGCTGGCCAAGCTGCCGACGCTGGAATCGCAAGGCCTGAAGGGCTTCAACGTCACCATCTGGCACGGCCTGTACGCGCCCAAGGGCACACCCAAGGCGGTGGTGGACACCGTCAACGCCGCATTGCGCCAGGCGCTGAAAGACCCCGACTTCATCAAGCGCGAAGAAGCGCTGGGCGCGGTGGTGGTGACGGACGCCCGCCTGAGCCCGGCCGAACACAAGAAGTTTGTTGAATCCGAAATCAACAAGTGGGGGCCGGCGATCAAGGCGGCTGGTCAATATGCCGACTGAAGGTTTGCAAGACTGACTGCGAAGGCCGCCTGAGGCGGCCTTTTTCGTGGGGCTGGCCTTTAGGCGCGCTTCAAGGGATACGCATCGGTATCGTCACTGGCCCGTCGTTCACCAGATGCACTTGCATATCGGCGCCAAACACGCCGCTCTGCACAGGTGCGTGCCGTTCACGCGTTAGGCGCAGCACCTCGTCAAACAACGCGCGCCCCAAGGCCACCGGCGCAGCGCCAGTGAAGCTGGGCCGGTTGCCGCTGTTCGTGTCAGCCGCCAGCGTGAACTGCGAGACCAGCAGCAGGCCGCCGGCCACGTCCTGCACGCTGCGGTTCATCTTGCCGGCGGCGTCGGCAAAGATACGCAGCTTCAGCAGCTTATCGACCAGCCTGGCGGCGTGCGCGGGCGTGTCGGTGGGCTCAGCACAGACCAGCACCAGCAGGCCTGCGCCGATGGCGCCGACCGTCTCACCGGCCACGTTCACGCGCGCTTGCAGCACGCGTTGCACCAGCGCGATCACGGGCAGCCGCTCAAGCGCTGAGCAGCACGCGCACGAACTTGCGCTTGCCCACCTGCACCACGCAACTGCCTGCGGTGACTTTCAGGCCTTTGTCGCTGACCACCGCGCCATCAATGCGCACGCCGCCTTGTTCGACCATGCGCAAGGCCTCGCTGGTGGATGGCACCAGCCCGGCCTGCTTGAGCAACTGGCCGATGGCCAGCGGCGCGCCGCGCAGCGCCACTTCGGTGATGTCATCAGGCACGCCGCCGGCGGCGCGGCGCTGGAAGTCTTCTTCGGCGGCCGTGGCCGCCGCTGCGCTGTGAAAGCGCGCGGTGATTTCCTTGGCCAGCAGCACCTTGGCATCCTTGGGGTTGCGACCGGTTTGCACCTCGTGTTTGAGCGCCGCAATCTCGGCTTCGGGCCGGAAACTCAACAGCGTGAACCACTTCCACATCGCGGTGTCGCTGATCGACAGCACCTTCGCAAACATCGTGTTCGCGTCGTCGGTGATGGCGACGTAGTTGCCCTTGCTCTTGGACATCTTCTCGACGCCGTCCAGGCCTTCCAGCAACGGCATGGTCAGGATGCACTGCGGCTCTTGCCCGTATTCGCTTTGCAGTGCGCGGCCCACCAGCAGGTTGAACTTCTGGTCGGTGCCGCCAAGCTCCAGATCGCTCTTCAAGGCCACCGAGTCATAGCCCTGCATCAGCGGGTACAGCAGCTCGTGCACGCTGATCGGCGTGCCCGACTTGAAACGTTTGGTGAAGTCGTCGCGTTCCAGCATGCGCGCGACGGTGTACTTGGCGGCCAGCTCGATCATGCCGCGCGCACCCAGCGGGTCGCTCCATTCGCTGTTGTAGCGAAGCTCGGTCTTGGCCGGGTCGAGGATCAGGTCGGCCTGGCGGCGGTAGGTCAGGGCGTTGGCCTCGATCTGTTCGCGCGTCAGCGGCGGGCGCGTGGTGTTGCGGCCGGATGGGTCGCCGATCATCGACGTGAAGTCGCCGATGAGAAATATCACCGTGTGCCCCAGGTCCTGCAGTTGGCGCATCTTGTTCAGCACCACGGTGTGGCCGATATGGATGTCTGGCGCGGTGGGGTCCAGCCCGAGCTTGATGCGCAGCGGCACGCCGGTGGCTTCAGAGCGGGCCAGCTTGTTCAGCCATTCGGCCTGCGGCAGCAGTTCGTCGCACCCCCGCAGCGACACGGCCAACGCTTCGCGGACACTGGCGGTGATTGGGAAACTGGCGGCGAAACTGGCGGGGAAAGCAAGCGCTGGCGTGGGCAGAGGCGTTGACATTGGCGTGGGCTTGGGCGCGGTGATTGGCGCGGTAATGGGCGCGGTGATGGGCGGTGTCATGGGCCGTTACCCGGCAGGTCTTTTATCGGCCGCAGCGGCCATCGGCTTGGCTATACTCAGCCTGCCTTCCCTGCATGGGTTTTGGCGACGGTGCTGGTGGCTTGTGTCATGGCGAAAGTCGCTTTTATTCTAGTGGACGGCCTGCCTGCAAACCCGGTGGCACCGGGGCAGGAGGCCACTCGATCAACACAACCAGGCCCGTATGTTGCATACGTGGCAACGGTTTTCGCAGTGACGCGCCGCACCTTGGAAAAGCCCTCTCGCAGTACCTTGCAAAGTCTGCAGACCTTCACGCAAGCACACCGTTTTGGCCTCGTCGCCGGGGCCGTGCTGTTGCTGGCAGGTTTTGCACTTACCGCCGTGGCCGTGGCGCCGCTGGTGCCTGATGCCGCTTCGCTGCCACAGCGTTTGGTGGTTGAAGCCGTTGTGCCCGAAGGCATGGACAGCCAGTTGGCCGCCTTGGCCGCGCAAGACCTGGCGCTGACACGCAGCGACATCACCCGCAGCACCGACACCGCCGAAGGCCTGCTGGCCCGGCTGGGCGTGCGTGACCCCTCGGCCACCGTCTTCATCCGCACCGACGCCACCGCCCGGCTGCTGCTGGCCGGCCGTGGCGGCAAGATGGTGCAGGCGCAGACCGATTCGCTCGGCCACCTGCAGGAACTTGTGGCGCGCTACCCCAGCGAACGCGCAGAGCAGGCGAAGACCCACTTCACGCGCCTGACGCTCGGCCGCATCGACGGCCGCTGGCTGGCGCGGCTGACCAGCGTGCCCTTCACCAAGCGTGAACGCATTGCCGGCGGCACCATCCGCAGCACGCTGTTTGCCGCCACCGATGAAGCCGGCCTGCCCGATGCCGTGGCCAGCCAGCTTGCCGAGATTTTCTCAACCGAGATCGACTTCCACCGCCAGTTGCGCAAGGGCGACACCTTCAGCATCAGCTATGAAACGCTGGTGGCCGACGACCAGCCGGTGGCGTGGAACGAAGGCGTGGGCGTGGTGCTGGGTGCGGAATTCGTCAACGCCGGCAAGGCGCACCGCGCGGTGTGGTTCAGGGGTGCAGACGGCCGTGGTGCCTACTACGACATCAACGGTAGCAGCAAGCGCCGCGCCTTCCTGGCCAGCCCGATGGAATTCTCACGCGTGACATCCGGCTTTGCGATGCGCATGCACCCGCTGCTGCAAGACTGGCGCGCCCACCTGGGCGTGGACTACAGCGCACCCACTGGCACGCCGGTGCGTGCGGTGGGTGAAGGCACGGTTGATTTCGCGGGCCGCCAAAACGGCTATGGCAATGTCGTGCAGGTGACGCACAGCAACAACCGCAGCACGCTGTACGCGCACCTGAGCCGCGTCGACGTTCGCAAGGGCCAGCACATCGACCAAGGCCAGCGCCTGGGTGCGGTGGGCGCCACCGGCTGGGCCACCGGCCCGCATTTGCATTTTGAGTTCCGCATCGCCGGCCAGCACCAAGACCCGCTGCGTGTGGCCAAGGCTTCGGAAACCACGCCGCTGGACGCCAGCGCACGTCCGCGCTTCGCCGAAACCTTGCGCGCTGTCCGGGCCCAGCTGGAAGTGGCGCAAACCCTGGCTGGCAGCCCCGCGCAGGCCGAATAGGCCGAACCGGCAGCAGCGCCGGCCTGGCCCGCTACAGGCTCCACATGGTCTGGACCATCGGCCTGATGTCTGGCACGTCGCTCGACGGTGTCGACGGCGTGCTGGCGCAAAGCACCGTGGACGAACCATTGCCGCGCTCACGCGCCCACGTACACCTGCCTTTCGACGCCGCCTTGCGCGAAGAACTGCTGGGACTGAACCACGCCGGCCCCAACGAACTGCACCGCGCCGCGCTGGCCGGCAATGCGCTGGCCCGCAGCTATGCCGAGGTCACGGCGCACCTGCTGCAAGCCGCCGGCCTGACGCCGGGTGATGTGCAGGTACTGGGTGCCCACGGCCAGACCGTGCGGCACCAGCCCGGCGCCTTTGACGGCACGGGCTACACGCTGCAATTGCTCAACGGCGCCTTGCTGGCTGAGCTGACGGGCATCGACGTGGTCTGCGATTTCCGCAGCCGCGATGTCGCCGCGGGCGGGCAAGGTGCCCCGCTGGTGCCGGCCTTCCATGCCGCCTGCTTTGCCCAGCCCGGCGTTGAGCGCGCGGTGCTGAACCTGGGCGGCATCGCCAACCTGACCCTGCTGCGCGCCGACGGCAGCGTGCTGGGCTTCGACACCGGGCCGGCGAATGTGCTGATGGACGCCTGGTGCCAGCGCCACCGCGGGACGGCCTTCGATGCAGACGGCGCCTGGGCAGCCGGTGGGCGTGTCAACAACACGCTGCTTCGGCAGTGGCTGGCCGAACCCTACTTCGCCCGCAAGCCGCCCAAGAGCACGGGCCGCGACCTGTTCGACATGACCTGGCTGGATGCGCAACGTGGCGCGATGCAGGCCCTGGCAGCGCAAGACGTGATGGCCACGCTGGCCGAGTTGACGGTGCGCAGCATGACCGATGCGCTGCACAGTCATGCGCCAGGCGCATCGGCGTTGTTTGTCTGTGGTGGTGGTGCCTTCAACAGCCACCTGATGGCCAGGCTGGCGGCCGCGTTGCCCCGCGCGAAGGTGCGCAGCACCAGCGAACTCGGCATCGCCGCCGATCAGGTCGAAGGACTGGCCTTTGCCTGGCTGGCCCAGGCCTTTGCGGCGCGGCGGGCGGGCAACCTGCCCGCCGTCACCGGAGCGCGCGGCCCCCGGGTTCTGGGAGCGCTTTACCCCGCGTAAAAAGCCGCGGGGCCGGGTTCATGAGATCAAGCCGCGAATGACGATCCACAAGCCCAAGTGGTTAAGCAGAAAATGACGACCCGCAGCCGCAGGTCGTCGTGGCATTCGGGTTCTTGATGACGAACTGCGCGCCCTGCAGGTCTTCCTTGTAGTCGATCTCGGCGCCGCCCAGGTATTGCAGGCTCATCGCGTCGATCAACAGCGTGACGCCGTTCTTGGTCATCTGGGTGTCGTCTTCGTTGGTCACCTCGTCAAAGGTGAAACCGTACTGGAAACCCGAGCAGCCGCCGCCTTGCACAAAAACACGCAGCTTCAGTTCGGGGTTGCCTTCTTCGGCCACCAGGTCGGCCACCTTGGCCGCAGCGCTGTCGGTGAAGACCAGCGGCGGGGGCATGTCGTCCACAGCGGGGGCAAGCGGTTCGGCCAGGGCGTTCATAGGGTGTTCCTTCGGAAAACTAAAACATCAGGCGTCGTTGGACGCAGCAAGTTTCAATGCGGGCTTTTCGGCCATTTTCAAGGGTTTCAATTCCCCTTCAACCAAGGCGCCCTGGTGCATTTCCAGCACCTCGTAGCGCAATTCACCCACCACGCGTGCCTTGGGCTGCAGTTCCAGCAGTTCGCTGGCGCAAACAGGGCCGCGCACCTCACCGTTGATGATCACATGGCCGGCCCTCACCTTGCCGTGCACCCGGGCATTCTCGCTGATGACGAGGATGCTGCGGCCGTCGCCCGTGGGGCTGATGTCGCCATGCACTTCGCCGTCAATGCGCAAGCCTTCGACAAACCGAAGGTGGCCTTGCACGACCGTGCCTTCGCAGACCAGGCTGCGTATCGGCGGCGGTTTCTTCTTCGTGAACCACAACATGGGTTGGTCTCCTGAATCCCGCGTCTTGTGGCGGCGGGTCTGGCGGGCGCAGCTTCAAGGCATCAACTTGACGGACTGCGTGGCGCGCGTCGCGCCCTGGTCGTCGAACAAACGGGCTTGCACGGCTTTTATCACGGCCGCCGGCGGGTGGTCGATCATGCCTTCCACGCGGGCGTATTGGCGCAGTTGCAAAGGCTGAGGGCCGCCGGCCAGCCCCTGGCTCCAGGACTTGCCTTCCAGCAGGCCTGTCAACAGCAACTCGTAGCGGCCTTTGAAATCGCTCGTCGGCTTGCCGTTCTGCACCACCAGCATCTGGTAGCGCAGCTGGCCCGGTGCCTTGGCCTGGGCTTGCAGGCCGCGCAGTTGCAAGCCTTCGCCGCTGGTCGGCAGCAAGCGCTCGAAGAAACCCAGATCACCCTGCAAAGCCTGTTTGTCGGCCTCGAGTTGCCGCAGTTGCTGGGCCAGGCCTTCCTGCGCGGTTCGCTCGGCCTTGAGCAGGCTTTCGGCGGTGTCTGACAGCTGGCGCGCCTGCGCATATTCGCTTTTCAGGCGCGCGACCTCGGTGCGCAATTGGGTCAGTTCGGCTTTCGCGTCGCGGTCCAGGCCGGCGATGTTCTTGCCGAACTCGAAAGCCCACAGCGCAATGGCGGCTGAAAAGCCCAGCACCACCGCCGCCACCGCCCAACGCAAAGGCCAGGGCAGGTGGCTGCGAACAATCATCCGGGGTGCGCTGACCGAAAGCCGGCGGCGCAGCAGCTTCCAGCGCATCTTCTAGCCGGACGTGGCGCTCGCGGGGCGAGCGCCGTTCGCCAGGCGCGCAACCCTGCGCAGGCAGGGTTGCACGCCCAGTCTCACCGCTTGCTGAACTGCTTGCGACGGCGAGCGCCGTGCAGGCCGACCTTTTTGCGTTCGACCTCGCGCGCATCGCGGGTGACGAAGCCGGCGCGGCTCAGGTCAGGCTTCAGCGCAGTGTCGTAATCAATAAGCGCACGGGTGATGCCGTGGCGCACCGCGCCGGCCTGGCCGGATTCACCGCCGCCATGGACGTTGATCTTGATGTCGAACGTCTCGTTGTTGCCCGTCAGCAGCAGCGGTTGGCGCGCAATCATGATCGAGGTTTGACGACCGAAATAGTCGCCAATCACCTTGCCGTTGATGACGATGTTGCCGCTGCCCTTCTTGATGAAGACGCGTGCCACGCTCGATTTGCGGCGGCCGGTGCCGTAGTTCCAAAGTCCGATCATTGCTGACCCTCTCAAATCTCAAGCGGTTTGGGCTGCTGGGCGGTGTGCGGGTGGGTGTCACCGGCATAGACCTTCAGCTTCTTGACCATCGCGTAGCCCAGCGGGCCCTTGGGCAGCATGCCCTTGACGGCTTTTTCAAGTGCGCGGCCGGGGTGCTTGGCCTGCATGTCCTTGAAAGGCGTGGCGTAGATGCCGCCCGGATAACCACTGTGCCGGTAGTAAATCTTGTCGGTGGCTTTGGCGCCAGTGACGCGAAGCTTGTCGGCATTGACGACGATGATGAAATCACCGGTATCGACGTGAGGCGTGTAAATGGCTTTGTGCTTGCCGCGCAAACGGCGTGCTGCTTCGCTGGCAACACGTCCGAGCACCTTGTCGGTGGCGTCGATCACAAACCA
>JANMJI010000379.1:0-3872 GCA_031371275.1 Betaproteobacteria bacterium | reverse complement strand
GACGACGACATCGACGGCGACACCTTTGCCACCGTCGGCGCGCTGGTCGATTTCGCCAGCAGCAAGCTGGCCGCCTGATCGCGTGCCGCCGCGGGTGGAGCCGTTTTTCCTGCCCGCCGCAGACGGTCAACGGCTGTGCATCCACCACCCACCCGCGGGGCTTGTAAGCGACACTGCGCGCGGTTCTGCGCGCGGTTCTGCGCGCGTGACTGCGCGCGGCGCAGTGCTGTACCTGCACCCCTGGGCCGAAGAGATGAACAAGGCCCGGCGCATGGCGGCCCTGCAGTCGCGCGCGCTGGCCGCGGCCGGCTTTGCGGTGCTGCAGATCGACCTGCACGGCTGCGGCGACAGCAGTGGCGACTTCGCCGACGCGCGCTGGGATGGCTGGCTGGACGACGTGCTGCTGGGCGCCCGCTGGCTGGCGCAACATCACAACGCGCCGTTGTGGCTGTGGGGCTTGCGGGCTGGCGCGCTGCTGGCCACGCAGGCCGCACCCCGCTTACCCGGGCCTTGCAATTTTCTTTTCTGGCAACCCGCGGTACAAGGCAAACAATTGCTGCAACAGTTCCTGCGCCTGAAGGCCGCTGCCGACTTGCAGCACGGCGACGCCAAAGCCACGCTGGAACGCGCACGCGCCGACCTTGCTGCGGGCCAATGCGTGCAAGTGGCCGGCTACAGCCTGCCGCCAGCGCTGGCGCAAGGGCTGGAAGCGGCGACGCTGGACCTGCCCGTCAACCCGGGCCATATTGTCTGGCTGGAAACGTCGACCCGCGAGCCTGCCACCCTGCTGCCCGCATCCAGCAGCCGCATCGAAGCCTGGCGCGCTGGCGGCCACGCCGTGCACGCCCAGGCCGTCGCCGGCCCGGCGTTCTGGCAGACGCAGGAAATCGAAGACGCGCCGGCGCTGTTGCAGGCCACCACGGCCGCGTTGTCCGCCTTGTCAGCAGCATGAACACCACCGAACAGGCGCTGCGTTTTGATTGCGAAGGCGAGCAGCTAACAAGTATTATGAGTGTACCGTCACAGGCCGGCCGGCTGGGCGTGGTCATCGTCGTGGGCGGGCCGCAATACCGCGCGGGCAGCCACCGCCAGTTCGTGCTGCTGGCCCGCGCGCTGGCCGCCGCCGGCTTTGCGGTGCTGCGTTTTGACTGCCGCGGCATGGGCGACAGCACCGGCGCGCTGCGCAACTTCGAGCACCTCACAGCCGACATCGGCGCGGCCATCAGCGCGCTGCAAACGGCCCACCCCCGTGTGCAACGCGTGGTGCTGTGGGGGCTGTGCGACGGCGCGTCGGCAGCCCTTTTGTATCTGCACGAACAACCCGACCCGCGCGTCGCCGGCCTGGCGCTGCTCAACCCCTGGGTGCGCAGCGAAGCCAGCCTGGCCAGGACGCATGTCAAACATTACTACCTGCGGCGCTTGAAGCAGCCTGCGTTCTGGCGCAAGCTGCTGCGCGGCCAGATCGCATTCGAAGCCGTGGCCGGGCTGCTGAACAATCTTCGCGCGGCCTTCGGTGCAGGCCGCAGAACCGGCAACGAAACAGCCCGCGGGCAGGCCACGCTGCCCTACCAGCAACGCATGGCGCAGGGCTGGGCGGGCTTCGATGGCCCCAAGCTGCTGCTGCTGAGCGAACTCGACCTGACGGCCCGCGAATTCGCCGAATTCACCGCTGCCAGCGCGCCCTGGCAGCAAGCCCTGCGCCAGCGGCCGGCCACGCGCGTGACGCTGGCCGCAGCCGACCACACCTGCTCCACGCCCGCTGCACAACGCGCCATGGAAACCGCCACCGCGCAATGGCTGGCCACCGTGGCGGCCGACAGCACCGGCGTGGCCTGAAGCCGATGGACAGAGAGACCATTCCGCGCCTGCCCGTGTTCGGCTGGCAGGCCCTGCGCGGCGGGCCGACCGCCATGCCCTGCATGCTGACGCTGCCGCGGCTGCAATACACCACCAGCGGCCGGGCTTCGATATTGCTGGCTTTGGAAGCGCTGGGCGTCGGCCCCGGCCAAGGCGTGCTGCTGCCCACCTACCACTGCCCGACGATGGTCGCGCCCGTCACCCACCTCGGCGCGACGCCGGTTTTCTATCCCATAGACGAACACGGCACACCGCAGTTCGACTGGCTGGACCGCCAGCACCTGGCCGGCGTGCGCGTGCTGCTGGCGGCCCACTATTTCGGCCTGCCGCAGGCCATGGGCCGGTTGCGCCGCTGGTGCGACGCGCAGGGCATTGCGCTGATCGAAGACTGCGCCCACGCCCTCTTCGGCCAGGCCGGCGAACGCCCGGTGGGCGCCTGGGGTGATGTCGCCATCGGCAGTCTGACCAAATTCCTGCCCATGCCCGAAGGCGGCTGCCTGGTCGTGAACACGCAGGCCACGCTGCCGCGCCTGAACGCAACCGCGGCCAGCACGCACCTGAGGGCCGCGGTGGACGTGCTGGAAGTGGGCGCCGCACAAGGCCAGCTTTTCGGCTTCAACACTCTGGTCGGCCGTGGCCTGAACGGCCTGCGCCGGCTGCGCGGCGGCGCACCCCGGCACAGCGCGCCCGAGCCCGCCGCTTCGGGCACCGAAGCCACGGGTGCCGAGCTGTTGATGGTCGCCGGGCTGGCCCACCGCAAGCTGGCCCAGCCCTGCCAGTGGCTGGCCCAGACCCTGCCCCGCGGCCGTGTGGTGCAGCGCCGCCGACGCAATTACGAGCACCTGCTGCACGAACTTGGCGGCCACACCGGCCTGCACCCGCTGGCACCCGAACTGCCGCCAGACTGCGCGCCCTACGTGTTCCCGCTGTGGGTGGACACACCCGACCCGGGCTACGCAGAACTGCGCCGGCTGGGCATGCCTGTGTTCCGCTGGGACCGCCTGTGGCCCAACTCGCCCGCCCTGCCCAACGACCACGGCCGCCTGTGGTCGCACCATGTCATACAACTGGCCTGCCACCAGGACCTGAGCGCCGACGACCTGACGCGCTTTGTCGACCATTTGCTGCGCCTGTACGAGCGCCGGGGTGGGCCGCAAGCATCGCCGTTGGGGCCAGCGCCGGTGCCTGCGTCCGTGCTTGCGCCTGCGCCTTTGCCTGCGCCGAAGGCGATGAAAACGACCCCTTGACGGTAAATTGGCACGCCCGCTGCACGCAGCGGCACGCGCCGACATCGGTACGGTCAAACTGCGGCGCTACCATGTGGCGTTGGCCTTGGCGCGGGGCCGACAGTTTCTGAGCAACACACCGACAAAGCTATCCGTCCATGACCTGGCAATTGATCCCTTGCAACCGATATGCGGACCACGCCGCTGCATGGGATGCGCTGCAACAGCGCGTGACGAACACGCCCTTCCTGGAATCGTTGTTCATAGCACCCTTGCTGCAAGAGTTCGGCACCGGCAAGGAACTGCTGGCGCTGCACACCACGGCCGGGCAACTGGACGCCGCCACCCTGGTGCATCCCGCCGGCCGCGGCATGTGGGAAACCTTTCAACCTTCGCAATTGCCACTCGGCCCCTGGGTGGCCGCACCGCAGGCCGACCTGCCAGCCCAACTGCGCAGCCTGATGCTGGCCTTGCCTGGCCTGGCGCTGGGCCTGGGGGCCACGCAACTCGATCCGCGCCTGACACCGCGTCCCGCTGATGCGGCCAGGCACGCTGCGAATCTGCGCCTGCTGGACTACATCGACACCCCGTTCATAGACATCGAAGGCGCCTGGGAAAGCTACTGGGAAACGCGCGGCAAGAACCTGCGCCAGAACATCCGCAAGCAGCACAACAAGCTGAAGACCGAAGGCACCGAAGCCACACTGGAATGCATCACGCGCCCTGAAGAGGTGGCCCAGGCGCTGAACGACTACGGCGCGCTGGAAAGCGCGGGCTGGAAAGCCGGCA
>JANMJI010000370.1:0-22370 GCA_031371275.1 Betaproteobacteria bacterium | reverse complement strand
TGCAGCGCGCCGTAGTGGCGCTCGTTCAGGCGCCAGTCGTGCTGCACCGGCAGCCAGGTGCGGTCCAGCGCGTCCAGCGCGTGCCATAACGTCCAAACGGCACGGCGCAGCACCGAGGTGTAGGCGACATCAAAATCGTAGCCCGCTTCCTTCAGCAGGCGGCCGGCCTGGCGGGCCTGCTGCACGCCGGTGTCGGTCAGCGGCACGTCGGTCCAGCCCGTGAAACGGTTTTCCAGGTTCCAGGTGGATTCGCCGTGGCGGATGAGAACGAGCTTGTGCATGGGGCGCGATTCTATAATTCGCGGTTTTGCACATACGCATCGGCGGCCTGGTGAAGTTCTTTCTCGACAACTGGATGCTCTTCGCGCTGGCTGCGGCTTCGGGCGCTTTGCTCTTCTGGCCGCTGTTGCGCAACGTCAGCGTGGCCGGTGCGGTGGGCACGGCCGAAGCAGTGCGGCTCATCAACCGCGAAAAAGGCGTGCTGGTGGATGTCAGCGAGCCCGCCGATTTCGCTGCCGGCCACGCTGCCGGGGCGCGCAACGTGCCTTTGGGGCAGATCGAAGGCAGCAAGCTGCTGCCGGGCAACAAGACGCTGCCCATCCTGCTGCTGTGCGCCAACGGATCACGCTCTGGCAAGGCCGCCGTGCTGTTGCGCAAACTGGGGCATGAGAAGGCCACGCCGGTGGCCGGTGGCACGGCGGGGTGGCGCGAAGCCAGCCTGCCGATCGAGCGCAGCGTGGACAAGAGCGCGGAGAAATCGGCAGAAAAAGCCGCCTGAACGCAGGCCGGCCGCGGCCGGCGCTGCAAGGCTTTGCGGGCCGCGGGACAATGCGAGCTTCGTTGTGAAGCCTTGCAAGGAAACGCATGCCCCAGGTCAAGATGTACACCACCCAGGTGTGCCCGTTCTGCGTTCGCGCCAAGGCGCTGCTCAAGCAGCGGGGTGTGCACGACATCGAAGAAATCCGCGTCGATTTGAAGCCCGATGAGCGCCTGCGCATGGTCGAGTTGACGGGCCGGCGCACGGTGCCGCAAATCTTCATTGGCGCGCTGCATGTGGGCGGCTGCGACGAACTGGTGGCGCTGGACCAGCGCGGTGGGCTCGCGGCCTTGTTGGGTCCGAACGCCGCGTAACGCCGCGTAAATCCGCCGCACCGTTCGCGCTGGCCACGGGTTTCAAGGCCCTGGCCTGCGCGGCTTTGCGCACAGGCTGCTCGGCCATAATCTGCGGTTGCGGCTCGTCGCCACCGGGCGCCGGGCTTTGACACTCTTGGAAACTTCCATGGCCGACGAGACCCCCGTTTTTCAGATCCAGCGCATGTACCTGAAGGACTTGTCGCTGGAGCAGCCCAATTCGCCGGCGATCCTGCTGGAACAGTCGCAGCCCCAGGTCGACATCAACCTCGGCATGGCCGCAGCGCCGGTGTCTGACGGTATTTTTGAAGTCACCGTCACGGCCACCGTCACGACCAAGGTCAAGGACAAGGTGCTGTTCCTGGTCGAAGCCAAGCAGGCCGGCATCTTCGAGATTCGCCATGTGCCCGAAGAGCAGATGCAGGGCATCATCAGCATCGTCTGCCCGCAGATGATTTATCCCTATTTGCGCGCTATCGTCAGCGACGTTTGCACGCGTGCCGGCTTCCCGCCCATCTTACTGACCGAAGTCAACTTCCAGGCCATGTTCGAAGCCCAGCAGGCGCAGGCCGCGGCGCAGGCCAACGGCGGCTCCGGCATCATCACTTCGGCGAACTGACAGCCCCAAGACCCGTGCTTCGCACGCGTCGTCCCCCGAGGGGAGTTCGAACGGCCCGGGCAACCCTCGCTGGTTCGAGATTGACCGCCCCAAGACCCGTGCTTCGCACGCGCGCGGCATGAAGATCGCGGTGCTGGGCGCCGGCGCCTGGGGCACGGCGCTGGCCATGGCCGCAGCGGGGCGGCACGACACGCTGCTGTGGGCGCGTGACCCGGCGCAGGCGCAGGCCCTGGCCCGCGACCGGCGCAATACCCGCTACCTGGGTGAGGTGGCGCTGCCGCCCGCGCTGCGCGTCACTGCGCAGCATGACGCCGCGCTGGCCCATGGCCGTGATGGGCTCACCGTCATCGCCACGCCAATGGCCGGGCTGCGAGAGCAACTGAGCCATCTGCGCGATGACCGCGGCGTGCTGTGGCTGTGCAAGGGCTTCGAGGCCGACACCGGCGCGCTGGGCCATGAACTGGCGCGTGAAGTGCGCCCTGGTGCCCCTGCCGGCGTGTTGTCGGGCCCCAGCTTTGCGCTCGAGGTGGCACGCGGCCAGGCCACCGCGCTGGTCGCCGCCAGCAGCGACGCGGCGCTGGTCGAAGCCGCGGTGACGGCCTTCCACGGCGACAAGCTGCGCGTCTACACCAGCACCGACGTGGTCGGCGTGGAAGTCGGCGGTGCGGTGAAAAACCTGTTGGCGATTGCCACCGGCATCCTCGACGGCCTGGCCGCCAGTGGCCAGGCCACCAACGCGCCCGGGCTCAATGCGCGTGCCGCGCTCATCACCCGCGGCCTGGCCGAGATGACGCGGCTGGGCCTGGCGCTGGGCGCGCGTGCCGACACCTTCATGGGCTTGTCGGGTCTGGGCGATCTGGTGCTGACGGCCACGGGCGACTTGTCGCGCAACCGCCGCGTCGGCCTGCTGCTGGCGGCCGGCCATAGCGTGCCAAGAATACTGGCCGAACTCGGCCATGTCGCCGAGGGCGTGCTCAGCGCAGCCACCGTGCTGGCGCGGGCCCGCGCGGTGGGCGTGGACATGCCAATCACCGCCGCAGTGGTGGCCGTTCTGACCGGCACCGTGGCGCCAGCCCAAGCCTTGCACCAGCTGATGGCACGCGAAGCCCGAGCGGAAAACTGAGCCTCGGGCACCCACCCACCCCCGATCCGCGGGGTTGCTGCTGAAGCTGGCCAGGGCAACATCATCTACACCCGACCGTGTTGTTGGTCTTGCGGATCGGGGTTCTTTGATGTCTGCGGGGTATCTGATCGGTGCCGCGCAGAGCTCGGGAACGGCCTATCAACCGTGTTTGGAGCATCCTGCATGTCGACTCAAAAAATAACTGCCCGTCGTTGGGTTTCCGCCATGGCTGCGCTGGGTTTGCTGGCCAGCACGGGCGGTGTCGGGGCCGCGACCTTGTCCGAAGGTTTTGAAGTGGTCGTGCCGGTGGGCTGGACCGTCAAGAACAACAGCACGGTGGTAGGTTCCACAAGCTGGTTCCAGGGCAACGACACGGTGTTTCCCGCCCAAGCCGGAACGACCACGTCCTACGCCGGCGCCAACTTCAACAACACCACCGGCATCAACGACATCAGTGACTGGCTGATCGCGCCCACGCTGATCTTCAACAACGGCGATGTCGTGTCGTTCTACACCCGAACGGTGAGTGCGCCGGCCTTTCCAGACCGGCTGGAACTGCGCTTCAGCAACGTGGGTGGTACCAACGTGGGGGCCACTGCTTCCAGCGTCGGTAGCTTCGCCCTGCTGCTGTCTGTGAACCCCACCTTGACAACCACGGGCTACCCGAAGGTCTGGACGCAGTTCACGTCCACCATCACCGGCTTGTCAGGCCCGACCAGCGGCGCGATTGCCTTCCGCTATTTCGTGACATCGGGTGGCCCGGATGGCGCGAATTCCGACTACATCGGCATCGACACCTTGACCATCAGCGCCGCGGTGCCAGAACCCGCCACCTATCTGCTCATGGCCTTGGGCCTGGGTGCTGTGGCGCTGCGCCGCCAGCGTGCCTGAAGACGACTGAAAACCACCGAAAACCACTGCAGGCCTGGCCGGTCTTCAGCCGCGAAGCCTGGTCTGCGGACCAGGTTTTTTTTTCGACTGCAAATCAACCGCCGCCGGCATAGCCGTTTTGGCGCCAGGCCTCAAACACCGCCACCGCCACCGCGTTGCTCAGGTTCAGGCTGCGCTGGCCGGCGCGCATCGGCAGCCGCACCCGGTGGGCGGTGTCGAAGCTGTCGCGCAGCACAGCCGGCAGGCCTGCGGTTTCGCTGCCAAAGATCAGCCAGTCGCCGGGTTGCCAGTGCACATCGGCCAAGGGCCGCGCGCCGCCAGTGGTAAACGCAAAACAGCGCCCGGGCGGCGGTTGTTCGCCTTGCAGCAGCGCGGCCCATGAAGTGTGGTGGCGCACGGCAGCGTGCTCGTGATAGTCCAGCCCGGCGCGGCGCAGCAGTTTGTCGTCCATCGAAAAGCCCAGCGGTTCCACCAGGTGCAGCGTGCAGCCGGTGTTGGCCGCCAGGCGGATGACATTGCCGGTGTTGGGCGGGATTTCTGGCGCCACCAGGACGATGTTGAACATGGGGGGCACGGCGGTTTTCAGGTCTGCGGCGTGCGCGCCAGCACCCAGATGTCGACCGCCGCGGCGCCGGCACGCAGCAACACCAGCGCGGCTTCGCGTGCGGTGGCGCCGGTGGTCATCACGTCGTCCACCAGCGCCACGCGCAGGCCTTGCAGATGCGCGCGCCGGCGCGGGTCGGCCATGAAAGCGGCGCGCAGGTTGCGCTGGCGTTCGGCGCGGTCCAGCGTGGCCTGGTGGGCGCTGTCCAGCGGGCGTTGCAAGAGCGTGGCATCGGCCGGCAGCTTCAGCGCGGCGGCGACGCGGCGCGCCACTTCCCAGGCCTGGTTGTAGCCGCGCTCAGCCAGTCGCGCGGCCGACAGAGGTATGGGCAGCACCAGTTGCGGCAGCGGCAAGGCGGCCCTGTGCACCGCATGCACCAGGTGCTGGGCCAGCACGGCGGCCAGTTCGACACGGCCCTGGAATTTGAAGTCGGCGATGAGGCGGTGCCAGGGAAAGCTGTAGTCGGCAACGCAGACGGTGTGCTCGAACGGCGGTTTTTCGCGCACGCAATCAGCGCAGGCCGCGGCCGGCAAGCCCAGCCGCAGTGCACAGCAGCGGCACCGGGCCTGGGGTGCTGCAAAGCGCGCCACGCAAGCACTGCACAAGGCCTGCGCTGACCATTGCCGGCAGACTTCGCACTGCTGGGGCAAATGCGGCATGGCAGGGGCGGCGCGCGGCATGGCATCAATATACTGCCCGCCATGGCACCCCCCGAGCGCAGCGCAGCCAGGCCGCTCGATGCAGTGGCGCTGGCCCGCGTGCAACGCCGCCTGCAGACCGCCGCCCAGCCGCCCTGGCTGCACGGCGAAGTGGCACGGCGCATGGCCATGCGCCTGCCGGTCATCAAACTGCAACCCACGCCGGTGATCGAGTGGGGCGCATTCCTGGGCGCCAGCCACGCCGTGCTGCGCCAGGCTTATCCACAGGCCCAGTGGCTGGCGGTGGAAGCCGATGCGCAGCGGCGCGACGCCACGGTGGCATTGCACGCCCAGCCCTGGTGGTCGCCCCGCCGCTGGGCCGCTGCTGCCACGGCGGTGGTGGCCGAAGACGCGCTGCAACCCGGTGCCGGCCAACTGCTGTGGGCCAACATGGGCCTGCACGGTGCCGCCGACCCGCAGGCGGTGATGAAGCAATGGCACCGCGCGCTGGCGGTGGACGGTTTCCTGATGTTTTCCACCCTCGGCCCGGGGTCCCTGCCGGGTTTGCGTGCCCTCTATGCGGCCCAGGGTTGGCCCACGCCGTTCGCGCCGTTCGTCGACATGCACGACCTGGGCGACATGCTGGTGGCGGCTGGTTTTGCCGACCCGGTGATGGACCAGGAACTCATCACCCTGACCTGGCCTTCAGCCCAGGCTGCGCTGGACGAGTTGCGCGGGCTCGGCGGCAACGTGGCCAGGCTGCGATTCACCGGCCTGCGCACGCCGCGCTGGCGGCAGCGCCTGTTGGGCGCGTTGCAGGCCACGGCCGACGCCACCGGCCGCGTGGGCATGGTCTTCGAGCTGGTCTACGGCCACGCTTTCCGGCCCGCGCCACGCCCGCGGCTGGCGCCACAGACCGAGCTGCCGCTGGATGACATGCGTGCCATGGTGCGCGCGGGCCGCCAGCGCCGTTGATCGCGGCTGAGCGTGTATCAGTGCCGTTGAGCGCGGTTGAGCGCGGCTCAGCGCACAGGCGCCAGCCACGCCCCTGGCCAGCGGCCGATGGTGCGCTGCGATAGAATTCGGTCGTCAATTTGGGGTCTGGTCCGTGCACCTCGATCTGCCCTTGCTTGGCAGACCCCCACGACGCCCCGCCCGACCCAGCCGCCGTAGTCAACAAGCCGCATGTCCGTCACCTTTGCACCCCACGCCTGGCCCCTGCCCACTGCGACACCGCGCCAAGCGCCCTGGCTGTTTGGGCGCGAGGTGGTGTTGGCCGATATTCCCGGCGCGCCGCGGGCGCTGCAATGGTTGCAAAAGCGCAATTGCTCGCTGGCACCGCGCCAGCTCGGGCTGGTCTATTTGTCCTTGTGCTGTGTGTCGCTGCTTATCGGCGGTTTCTTCTTTTTGCAGGGCGCGCCGTTTGTGCTGGCCTTCACCGGGCTTGAATTGTTTGCTGTCGGCCTGGCCATGGCGCTGTATGCCCGCCATGCCGGCGACCGTGAAACGCTGACCCTGGTCGGCCGCCATTTGCGGGTGGAACAGTGCAGCGGCCCGCGCGTGCAGCACACCGAATTCGCCGCCGACTGGCTGAGCGTGGAGCCTGCGGGCGGCCAGGGCTCGCTGGTGGAATTGAGCGGACGCGGCCAGCAAGTGCGCGTCGGCCGCTTTCTGCGGCCTGAACTGCGCAGCGCCTTTGCGCGTGAACTTCGCCAGGCCCTGCGCCGCCCCTGGGCGCAGGCTGGCACCGAGATTGATTCGAGGCAAAGCAACCCATGATGAAGACGATGTTGAACCCCTGGCGCCGCCTGAACCACAGTCTGGCGCAGCAGATGCTGGGCCTGGCTGTGATGCTGGCCTGTGGCGCGGCGCAGGCCGTGGGCAACCTGCCTGGCGGCCCCGCCGTGCACCAGATTGACCTGCACCCGCCGGTGACCAAGATCGCAGAGCAGATGGTCTGGCTGCACAACGTCATGCTCATCGTCTGCGTGGTGATCTTTGTCGCCGTCTTCGGCGTGATGTTTTATTCGATCCTCAAGCACCGCAAATCAGTCGGCCACAAGGCGGCGAATTTTCACGAAAGCGTGGCGGTCGAGATTGCCTGGACGGTGGTGCCTTTCGTCATCGTCATCGGCATGGGTGCGATGGCCACGCGCACCGTGGTGGCCATGAAGGACACCAGCAACGCCGACCTCACCATCAAAGCCACGGGCTACCAGTGGAAGTGGGGTTACGACTACATCAAGGGCGACGGCGAAGGCATCGCTTTCCTGCAAACCCTGGACGTGGCGCAGCGTGTGATGTCTGACAGCGGCAAACCCAGCGGCGACGACTATTTGCTGAAGGTCGACAACCCGCTGGTGGTGCCGGTCGACAAGAAAGTGCGCATCATCACCACCGCCGACGATGTCATTCACGCCTGGATGGTGCCCAGCCTGGGCGTCAAGCAGGACGCCATTCCCGGCTTCGTGCGCGACACCTGGTTTCGTGCCGAAAAAACCGGCGACTTCTATGGCCAGTGCGCCGAGTTGTGTGGCAAGGAACACGCCTACATGCCGATCCATGTGAAGGTGGTCAGCCAGGCCGACTACGCCAAGTGGGTGGATGGCAAGAAGAAGGCATTGGCCGCGCTGGCCGATGACCCGGCCAAGGTATGGAAGCTGGAAGAATTGGTCGCGCGTGGCGAAAAGGTCTACAACGCCAACTGCGCCGCCTGCCACCGGCCAGACGGCAAGGGCGTGGGCCCCATCAAGCCGCTGGACGGCGCCGCGGTGGTGCTGGACACCGACCACGCCAAGCAGATTGCGGTGCTGCTGAACGGCCAGAACAACGGTGCCATGCCAGCCTGGAAAGCGCTGTCAGACACCGAACTGGCGGCCGTCATCACCTACACCAAGAACAACTGGAGCAACAAGACCGGGCAGGCTGTGCAGCCTGCCGAAGTTGTTGCTGCCCGCAAGTAATCACGCCAACAAGCCGTCGCCGCAAGGACAACCCATGAGCGCAGTACTCGACCCCCACGGCCATGCCGGCGGCAACGCCGATGACCACGACCACGACCACGACCACGGCCACGGCCATCCCTACGGCTGGCGCCGTTGGCTGTACGCCACGAACCACAAAGACATCGGCACGATGTACCTGTTGTTCAGCTTCACCATGTTCATGGTCGGCGGTGTGCTGGCGCTGGCCATTCGCGCCGAGTTGTTCCAGCCCGGGCTGCAATTCGTCAACCCCGAACTGTTCAACCAGTTCACCACCATGCACGGCCTCATCATGGTCTTCGGCGCCATCATGCCGGCCTTCGTGGGCTTTGCGAACTGGATGGTGCCGCTGCAGATTGGCGCCGCCGACATGGCCTTTGCGCGCAGGAACAACCTCAGTTTCTGGCTGCTGAGTCCGGCCGCTTTGATGTTGGTGGGCTCGTTCTTCATGCCCGGTGGCGCGCCCGCCGCGGGCTGGACGCTGTACGCGCCGCTGACGTTGCAAATGGGCCCCAGCATGGACGCCGGCATCTTTGCCATGCATATCCTGGGCGCCAGCTCCATCATGGGCAGCATCAACATCATCGTCACCATCCTGAACATGCGCGCGCCGGGCATGACGCTGATGAAGATGCCGCTGTTCTGCTGGACCTGGCTCATCACCGCCTACCTGCTGATTGCGGTGATGCCGGTGCTGGCCGGTGCCATCACCATGACGCTGACCGACCGCCATTTCGGCACCAGCTTCTTCAACCCCGCCGGCGGCGGCGACCCGGTGATGTACCAGCACATCTTCTGGTTCTTCGGCCACCCCGAGGTCTACATCATGATCTTGCCGGCCTTCGGCATCGTCAGCGCCATCATCCCCACATTTGCCCGTAAACGACTCTTTGGCTACACGTCGATGGTCTATGCCACATCGTCCATCGCCATCCTGTCGTTCATCGTCTGGGCCCACCACATGTACACCACCGGCATGCCGGTGACGGGCCAGTTGTTCTTCATGTACGCGACGATGCTGATCGCCGTGCCCACCGGCGTCAAAGTCTTCAACTGGATCGCCACCATGTGGCGCGGTTCGATGACCTTTGAGACACCGATGCTGTGGGCCGTCGGTTTCATCTTCGTCTTCACGATGGGCGGTTTCACAGGCCTCATCCTGGCCATGGCGCCTATCGACATCCAGCTGCAGGACACCTACTACGTGGTGGCCCACTTCCACTATGTGCTGGTGGCGGGTTCGCTGTACGGCATGTTCGCCGGCTACTACTACTGGGCGCCGAAGTGGACGGGCGTGATGTATTCCGAGACCCGCGGCAAGATTCACTTCTGGGGCTCGTTGATCTTCTTCAACGTGACCTTCTTCCCGATGCACTTCCTGGGCCTGGCCGGCATGCCGCGGCGCTATGCCGACTACCCGATGCAGTTCGCCGACTTCAACGCCGTGGCCTCTGTCGGCGCCTTCGGTTTCGGTTTGATGCAGGTTTATTTCTTCTTCTTTGTGGTGCTGCCCGCGATGATGGGCAAGGGCGAGAAAGCGCCGCAAAAACCCTGGGAAGCTGCCGAGGGCCTGGAATGGGAAATACCTTCTCCGGCGCCCTGGCACACCTTTGAGCATCCGCCCAAGCTCGACGCAAGCGCCACGCGCGTCATCGGCTGAAGGCAGCAGCACCATGGCCGTGACCGAACAGCAACGCAAGGCCAACCGCCGGCTGGGTTTGATCCTGGCCACGGTGGCGGTGCTGTTTGGCGTCGGCTTTGTGGTCAGGGTCATCCTGTTCGGCCGCTGAAGCCAAGCCCTTCGTGAAGAACCCGTTCCGTCGCCGCGAAGGTGAAAACCGCCGCATGTTCGGCAAGCTGGCTGTCGTCGTGTTGGCGATGTTCGGCTTCGGCTATGCGCTGGTGCCGATGTACCGCTCGATCTGCGAAGCGCTGGGCATCAACGTGCTGACGCTGAGCGACCAGCGCACGGCCAGCGGCAACTGGAGCGGGCGGCCAGACAAGATCAACACGCAGGTCGATAACAGCCGCACCATCACCGTCGAATTCGACGCCAACGTGCGCGGCCCGTGGGATTTCAAACCCGCACAGCGTTCGCTGCAGGTGCACCCGGGCGAGCTCACCACGGTGATGTACGAATTTCGCAATCGCCAGAACCGCACCATGGCCGCGCAAGCCATTCCCAGTTACGCGCCCATGCAGGCCAGTGCGCACTTCAACAAAGTCGAATGCTTTTGCTTCAGCGAATGGACGCTGAAGGCCGGCGAAAGCAAGACCTGGCCGGTGGTGTTTGTGATCGACCCCAAGCTGCCCAAGGACGTGACGACCATCACCCTGTCTTACACCTTCTTTGAAGTCGGCGGCAAGGTGCCGCAGGCGCCGGCTGGGGGGCTGGATGCGGTCAAGGCCGTGGCGCTGAAGCAGGCTGGCGCATGAGTGATGCGCGCAATGGTTTGAAGGACGCCGTGGCCCGGCGCGGTTCTTTTGTGCAAACCGTGCGCGCTGTGGCCTGGTCTTTTTTGGGCATACGCCGCGCTGACGGTCTGGCCCAAGACGTGCAAAAGCTCAACCCCGTGCACCTGCTGTTGGCCGGCGTGCTGGGCGCGGCCTTGTTTGTCGCGGCACTGGTGCTGCTGGTGAATTGGGTCATAGGCAGTGGCATTGCAGGGGCCTGAGCGGTAACTGCGCGGCAACTGAGAGATAGCTGAGCGACAACTGAGCGGTCACTGCACCCCGTCAAGATTTTCGGTTCGAGGAGATATTCACAACATGTCAGCCACCACGCCCGCGGGCACTGCGTCTTACTACTTCATCCCGCCGCCATCGCGCCACCCGGTGCTGGTGGCCTGCGGCCTGTTCATGGTCATCGGCGGCGCCGGCCAGTGGGTCAACGGTGCCGGCTGGGGCGCTTACCTGCTGCTGGCCGGTGTCGTGGTCTGGCTGTCGGTGTTGTTCCAGTGGTTCAGCCTGGCCGTCGGCGAAAGCGAAGGTGGCTTGTATTCAGACCGCATCGACGTGTCTTTCCGCTGGAGCATGAGTTGGTTCATCTTCAGCGAAGTCATGTTCTTCGCTGCTTTCTTCGGCGCGTTGTACTGGGCCAGAGTGCACTCCATTCCGGCGTTAGGCAGCCTGGAAAACCAGTTGCTCTGGCCTGATTTCAAGGCCGTATGGCCGACCGCGGGCCCGGGCATCACGGCGTCACCCGCGGCCACGGTGGAGGCCTTCACCACCGTCGGCCCGTGGCCGCTGCCGACTGTCAACACGGCGCTGCTGCTGACCTCGGGCGTGACGCTGACCATCGCCCACCATGCACTCATCGCCGGCCAGCGCGTGAAGACCATCGCCTGGATGTGGATCACCGTCATCTTGGGCGCCAGCTTCGTCGGCGTGCAGGCCTTCGAGTACCACCACGCCTATGTCGAGCTGAACCTCAAGCTCAGCTCAGGCATCTTCGGCAGCACCTTCTTCATGCTGACGGGTTTCCACGGCTTCCACGTTTTTGTCGGCATGCTGATGCTGACCTTCATCACGCTGCGTTTGATGAAGGGCCACTTCACATCAGAGCGGCACTTCGGCTTCGAAGGTGCAGCCTGGTACTGGCACTTTGTCGACGTGGTCTGGCTGGGCCTGTATTTCCTCGTCTACTGGCTTTAGACCAGCGCCACGGCAGCCCCGCAATACGCCGCTTGCCGCGGCGTTTGTTCTTGTGCGGGCTCAATGCCCGGTGGGGATGCCGGTGGGCCGCACCCAGCCCATGTACCAGCTCAGCAGGATGAACAGGAACAGCGCCACCGAAAGCCCCACCCGCACGGCCAGCGCGCGGGCCATGAGCCCATTGCGGCCCTTGCGTTCTTCACCCGGGCGGTCCTTGCGCAGCATGAACACACCGGCGCTGGCCAAGGCCCCCAGCACCGCCACCAGCATCAACACCATCACCGTTTTCATGGTCCTGGATTATCCGCGTGCAGCGGCTGCAGCGTGCTGAACGCGCGCCGCGCCGTGGTGCTGTTGGCCGCCGTGCTGGCCGCCGCAGGCAGCGCGCGTCTGGGTCTGTGGCAGCTCGACCGCGCCGACCAGAAAAACCGCCTGCACGACGCCCAGCAACGCCAGCGCCAACTGCCACCGCTGGCGCAGGCCGCCCTGGCGCGTGAAGCCACCGCCACGGCGCTGCAAGTGCACCGCGCCGTGACGCTGCAAGGCCATTGGTTGCCCGTCCACACCGTGTACCTGGAAAACCGGCAGATGAACGGCCGCCCTGGCTTTTATGCCGTGACGCCGCTGCGGCTGGACGACGGCAGCGTGGTGCTGGTGCAGCGCGGCTGGCTGCCGCGCGATTTGCTGGACCGCACGCGTACCGTGCTGCCGCCTTTGCCCCAGGGCGTGGTGCAGGTGCAGGGCCGCATCGCCCCCGGCCCGGCGCGGTTGTACGACTTCGCCGGTGCGGCCTCGGGGCCTATCCGGCAAAATCTGGAACTTGACGCGTTTGGCCGCGAAACCGGCCTGCCGCTGCGGCCTTTGACGGTGGTGCAGGAAGACGGCGCTCAAGGCGTTGCAGCACCCGCTGACGGCCTGCAACGCCAATGGCCGCAAGTGGCGGCCGGTGTGGAAAAGCACTATGGCTACGCCTTCCAGTGGTTTGCACTGTGCACACTCATCACCCTGCTGTATGTCTGGTTCCAACTCATCCGCCCCGCCCGTGTCCGTCGAATCTCCTGAGCTGCTGCAACCGCTGGCCATGACCGTGCATGGCATTGCCGGGCCCGACCTGCGCGACGCGGCCGCCAGCGCGCACAGCCGCACGTCAGTGGGCCGGCTGAAGATGCTGCTGGTGTTGCTGGTGTGCGCGGCGCCGGTGGTGGCTTCCTACGTCACCTACTTCGTCATCCGCCCGGCAGGCCGCAGCAACTACGGCACGTTGATCCTGCCCACCCGCGGCCTGCCCGAAGACCTGGGCCTGCGCACGCTGGACGGTGCAGCCGTGCCGGCGCGTTCGCTGCGCGGCCAGTGGCTGCTCGTCACCGTGGGCCCATCCACCTGCGACGAAGCCTGTGACCAGCGTTTGTTCACGCAGCGCCAGTTGCGCGAGATGCTGGGCCGCGAACGCGACCGCGTCGACAAGGTGTGGCTCATCACCGACAACGGCCCTCTCAGCCCGGCATTGCGAGCGGCCACCCAAGCCCCCGTGGCGGTGACGGTGCTGCGTGCTGACGCCCAGGCCGTGGCGCGCTGGCTGGCACCCGCCGAAGGGCATGCACTGCAAGAGCACCTGTACGTCGTGGACCCGATGGGCGAGTGGATGATGCGCATGCCGGCCCAGCCCGACCCGGCGCGTGTCAAGCGCGACCTGGAACGCGTGCTGCGTGCTTCGGCTTTCTGGGACACGCCGGGCCGCTGAAACGCGCGTCGTCGCTGTCCGCTCTGGTCATTTCCATGAACCCCCAAGCCCTGCTTGACTTCGCCCCCACGCTGCGCCTTTTGCTGCTGGCCGCGGTCATCGCGCTGCTGCCGCTGGCCTGGGTGTGGGTGCGCCAGCGTGGCGGCCACACCCAGCGCCGGCTGGCGGCGCTGACCGCGCTGACACTGTTTCTCACCTTCGACCTGGTCGCCTTCGGCGCCTTCACACGGCTGACCGATTCAGGCTTGGGCTGCCCCGACTGGCCCGGCTGCTACGGCCAGGCCAGCCCGCTGGGTGCCAGCGTTGACATTCAGGCCGCGCAAACCGCCATGCCCAGCGGCCCGGTGACGTGGAACAAGGCCTGGATAGAGATGGTGCACCGCTACCTGGCGATGACCGTGGGGGTGTTGATTCTGGTCATGGCCGCAGCCGCCTGGCGCGAACGCCAGCGCCTGCCGTTTTCGCCCTGGTGGCCGACCTTCACCTTGTTGTGGGTGGTGGTGCAAGGCCTGTTTGGCGCCTACACGGTGACGCTGAAGCTCTACCCCGCGGTGGTCACGCTGCACCTGCTGGGCGGCCTGGTGCTGCTGGCTTTGCTGGCGCTGCAGCACGAAGCCTTCAGGCAGTGGCCCTTGTTGGTGCCAGCGGCCTTGCGCCAGTCCACCCGACAGGCCACGCTGGCGGCCCTGGCCGTGCTGGGTGTGCAGATCACGCTGGGCGGCTGGGTCAGCACCAACTATGCGGTGCTGGCTTGCACCGGCTTTCCGCAATGCAACGGCCAATGGTGGCCGGCGATGGACGCAGCCAACGGCTTCACGCTGCTGCGCGAACTCGGCTTTGCTGCGCAGGGCGAAGCGCTGACATTGGATGCGCTGGTCGCCATCCACATGGCGCACCGTGTTTTTGCGCTGTTAGCTACATTGATGCTGGCGTGGTTGGCCTGGCGTTTGTGGCGCAGCGGCGCGGCCGTGCTGCGGCGCTTCGGCAAGACCCTCGCGCTGCTGCTGATGGCGCAATGGACCAGCGGGATGGCCAACGTCGTGCTCGGCTGGCCGCTGGTGGCTGCGGTGGGCCACACGGCCGGTGCCGCCGCGTTGGTGCTCACGCTCACGCTGCTGCTGGCGCGCAGCGCAGCGCCCGAGCCGGCTGCGGCAGCGCGGGCGGCGGCGCTGCCTGCCTAGAATCCAAGGCCCTGCCATGGCCCAGACCCTCGCCGCCCCCCACCCCACCACTTCACGCTGGTCGCAGTTCTATGTGCTGACCAAACCGCGGGTGGTGCAGCTCATCGTTTTCTGCGCCCTCATCGGCATGCTGCTGGCGCAACCGGGCTGGCCTGACTGGCGCCTGGCCGCCGCGGCCACCGCGGGCATCTGGCTGGTGGCCGCGGCTGCTGCGGCCTTCAACTGCCTGGTCGAACAGCAGATCGACCGCCGCATGCAGCGCACCGCGGGGCGCGCCACCGCCAAGGGCGAGATCAGCACGCCCACCACGCTGGCCTTCTCGGCCTTGTTGTGCGCTGTGGGCAGCGCGGTGCTGTATGTCTGGGTCAACCCGCTGACGATGTGGCTCACCTTTGCCACCTTCGTCGGCTACGCGGTGGTCTACACCGTGGTGCTGAAGCCGCTGACGCCGCAGAACATCGTCATCGGCGGCGCCAGCGGTGCCATGCCGCCGGTGCTGGGCTGGGCTGCGATGACGGGCGACGTCGGCCCCCAGGCGCTGATGCTGTGCCTGATCATCTTTCTGTGGACGCCCCCGCATTTCTGGGCGCTGGCGCTGTACCGCGCCGAGGACTACCGCAAGGCCGGCCTGCCGATGCTGCCCATCACCCACGGCCCCGAGTTCACGCGGCTGCAAGTGTTGCTGTACACCATCGTGCTGTTTGCGGCCACGCTGCTGCCTTTTGTGTATGGGATGAGCGGCTGGATCTACCTCGCCGCCGCTGTGGCGCTGGGCCTGGCCTTCATGGCCTACGCCTGGCAGCTGTGGCGCAACTACAGCGACGCGCTGGCGCGCCGCACCTTTCGTTTTTCCATCTGGCATCTGTCGCTGCTGTTTGCCGCGCTGCTGCTCGACCACTACCTGAACCCATGGCTGTCTCGCGCCGTTTCCTGATCGCCGGTGTGCCGGCGCTGCTGCTTTGCGCCTGCGACGGCGGTGGCGCAAAACCGCAGTTCAAGGCCGTGGACATCACTGGCGCCGACTACGCGCAAGACCTGGACCTGAACGACACCGAAGGCCGGCGCCGCCACATCGCCGACTTCAAAGGCAAGGTCACCGTCGTCTTCTTCGGCTTCACCCAATGCCCCGACGTCTGCCCGACCACGATGCTGGAATTGGCCGAAGTGAAGAAGGCGCTGGGTGCTGACGGCGCGCGGGTGCAGGGCGTGTTCATCAGCGTCGACCCGGAACGCGACACGCCCGAGTTGCTGAAAGCCTACGTCGCCAACTTCAACCCCGAATTCGTCGCCTTGCGCGGCAGCGTTGACGAAACCAAGGCCGCGGCCAAGCGCTTCAAGGTCTTCTACGCCAAGGTGCCGGGCAAGACCGAAGGCAGCTACACGGTAGACCACACGGCCGGCAGCTACGTCTTCGATGCCCAGGGCAAGGTGCGGCTGTTTGTGCGCTACGGCAATGGCGCTGGCGCCGAAGCGCTGAAGCACGACCTGCAGCTGCTGCTGAAGCAGGGCTGAAAAGTATGGCGGCCCGGTGGGGCTGCAAAGACAAGGCGGCCCCGCAGGGCGCCTGGTCTGTAAACGATGAACTGCGAGCGCTGAAAAACGGCTCAGGCAGTGACTTCCAGCGCCTTGCGCATCTTCTTCATCGCCGCCACTTCGATCTGCCGAATGCGCTCTGCGCTGACGCCGTATTCGGCCGCCAGTTCGTGCAGCGTCATGCCGCCAGAACTGTCGTCGTTGACCTTCAGCCAGCGCTCTTCGACGATGCGGCGGCTGCGCGCGTCCAGCGCTTCCAGCGCATAGGCGATGCCGTCGCCAGACAGCCAGTCGCGGTGGCGGGCTTCGATGCGGCGCGTGGGTTCGTTGCTGTCGTCGGCCAGGTAGGCGATGGGCGCGTAGCTTTCTTCGCCGTCGTCGTTCTGCGGCTCCAGCGCCACGTCACCGCCCGACAGGCGCATTTCCATTTCCACCACTTCATCGGGCTTGACGTTGAGGCTGCGCGCCATGCTTTCCACCTCGGCCGGCGTCAGCGTGTTGCGGTGGGTGTCACCAGCGCCTGCTTCGCTTTTCATGCCCTGCTTCATCGAACGCAGGTTGAAGAACAGCTTGCGCTGGGCCTTGGTGGTGGCCACCTTGACCATGCGCCAGTTCTTCAGGATGTATTCGTGAATCTCGGCCTTGATCCAGTGCATCGCGTAGCTGACCAGGCGCACACCTTGTTCGGGGTCGAAGCGTTTGACGGCCTTCATCAGGCCGACATTGCCTTCCTGAATCAAGTCGCCCTGCGGCAGGCCGTAGCCCATGTATTGGCGCGAAATGCTGACCACCAGGCGCAGGTGCGACAGCACCAGGCGGCCGGCAGATTGCAGATCGCCAGCGTCGCGCAGCGTGCGCGCGAGCTGCGTTTCTTCGCCCTGCGTCAGCATCGGCAGGCGGTTCACGGCCGAGACATAGGCTTCCAGGTTGCCCAGCGATGGCACCATGGACCAGGGGTCGCGGACTGACAGGGCGGTGGTGGCGTTGGCGTTCATGCGTCTCGGACTCGCTGGCAAGAAATCAAGTTCCACAAATATTAGCACTCACTGTGGGGGAGTGCTTGCGGTCGACCTTGCCCGCATCATGCAACGGGTGATGTTGTGAAAAGAAAAGCACTGCGGCGTAAGCGAAGACTCACATTTAACCTGCTTGAGCGAACTGTTGTTGGGCGCCAGAGCCCTCTTGCAGCGCTCAAGACCTGAATTCAAGGGACGCGAACCGCGGCCCTAAATCGTTCCGTATAAAAGAACTACGGTCTTCTATGGTTGACGGGCATCAAAAAGTCCCTGACAGTCGGGCTCAGAAACAGGTGCTGCACCGCGCCATTGCCCGGCCTTGTTGCGCTGCCCACATCAACCCCGAAAGACCGCCATGGCCCCGCCCGTGACGCTGCGGCTGAACGGCCGCACAGCGCAGCCCCAAGCGCCCGCCGACACCCCCCTGCTGTACGTGCTGCGCAACGAGCTTGACCAGCACGGCCCGCGCTTTGGCTGCGGCCTGGCGCAGTGCGGCGCCTGCACCGTGCATGTGGATGGCCGCGCCACACGTTCGTGCGTGACACCGCTGCGGGTGGCGGCTGGCCGCAACGTCACCACGCTGGACGGCCTGGCCGCGCGCTGGCGCCAGCAGCAGGGCATTGCCGATGCCACGGTGTTGCATCCGGTGCAGCAAGCCTTCATGGACGAGCAGGCCGCGCAGTGCGGCTACTGCATCAACGGCTGGATCATGACGGCGGTGGCGCTGCTGGAAGCGCAGCCGCATGCCACTGACGCCGAATTGCGGCAAGGCCTGGCGGGCCTGAAATGCCGCTGCGGCACGCAGGTGAGTGTGCTGCGCGCAGTCAAGCGCGCGGCGCTGCTGATGCGTGACGCGAAGGTGCGGGCATGAGTGCCGGCATGAGTGCGGGCATGGGTGCAGGCACGCCAGACCGCCGCAGCTTTATCAAGGGCGGCGCCGGGCTGCTGGTCAGCATGGCCTTGCCTGTGGCCGGCCAGTCCGAAAGCGGCGACAACGCCGCCAGCAACGGCCTGCCGCGCGACCGCCTCGACGCCTGGCTGGCGATCGACCCGCAAGGCCGCGTCACCGCTTCGGTCGGCAAGATAGACGCCGGGCTGGGCATCGCCACGGCGTTTGCGCAAATCGTTGCCGAAGAGTTGGACGTGGCCATTGCGCAGGTCCACATCCGCATGGGCGACACCGCCACCACGGTGGACCAACGCGGCACCGGATCCAGCAACGGCATCACCGACGGCGGTGCCGCTTTGCGCGTCGCCGCGGCACACGCGCGGGCCTTCCTGCTGGCGCGCGCGGCTGAACAACTGGGCGTGCCGGTGGCGCGATTGCAGGTGCGAGACGGCGTCGTGCAGGCCACCAGTGACACCGGCACCGACACCGCCAAGACTGCGACGAGCGTGACGTCCGTGACGTCCGTGACCTATGGCGCGCTGCTGGCCGGCGGCCGTTTTGAGCTTGCGCTGGACCCGAAAGCACAACCCAAAGACCCCGCCAGCTACCGCGTCGTGGGCCAGCCCGTGCCGCGCAGCGACATCCGCGCCAAGGTCACTGCCGAGTACCGCTACCTGGTCGATCACAAGCTGCCCGGCATGGTGCACGCGCGCGTGCTGCGCCCGCCCACCGCCGGCGCGCGGTTCGTCGGTGTGGCCGCCTTGCCCAAGGTGCCGGGCTTCGTTCGCCTGGTGCAACAAGGCAACTTCGTCGCCGTGGTGTGTGAACGCGAAGAGCAGGCCGTGCAGGCGGCTCGTGACATCCAGCTGAACTGGTCGGCGCCGACGGTGGCCTTCTCGCGCGACTATGCGGCGTTGTATGAAACCCTGCGCACCGCGCCAGCCAAGGGCAGCAAGCTTGACCGCAGCCACGGCGATGTGGATGCAGCCTTGGCCACCGCCGCGCGCCGCATCGAAGCCCGCTACGAATATCCCTTCCAATCGCACGCCTGCATGGGCCCGGCCTGTGCGCTGGCGCAGGTGTCGGCCGAAGGCATAACGGTCTGGATGGGTGGACAAAAACCCTACCCGTTGCGCAAGGCGGTATCCGAATTGCTGGGCCGGCCCAGCGCCGACATCCGCGTCATCTGGATGCCCGGCCCGGGCTCTTACGGCATGAACGACGCCGACGACGCGGCCATCGACGCGGTCATCGTTGCCCAGGACATCGGCCGCCCAGTGCGCCTGCAATACAGCCGCGCCGACGCCACCGCCTGGGACCCCAAAGGCCCGCCCGGCGTGTTCCACCTGCGCGGCGGGCTGGACGCCACGGGCCGCGTGCTGGCGGTGGCCTACCACTCGCGCGGCTACTCGGGCCGCACCCGGCCCTCGGGCACCCAGCGCTTCAGCGACAGCCTGGCTTCGCAACTGATGGGCGGGCCGCCGACACAGAGCGAAGACCTGTATCAGATGTCCTCCGAGAGCTACCGTTTCGACCACCAACGGGTCAGCTGCGACCTGCTGCCGTGGACGCAATCACTGGCCACCGGCCTGCGCACCGCCCACCTGCGCGACCCCGACGGCCTGGCCACCTGCTTTGCCAGCGAGAGTTTCATTGACGAGCTGGCACTCGCCGCGGGCAGCGACCCCGTGGCCTTTCGCTTGCAGCACCTGGGCGACGCGCGCCATGCTGCGGTGGTGCGCGCGGTGGCCGAGAAGGCGCAGTGGCAGCCGCGTGTTGGCCCGCATCCCGACAGCGCCAAGCGCCCGCAACAGGCCGCCGTCTTGCGCGGCCGCGGCATCGCCTACGCACCGCGCAACGGCGCCGTGGTGGCGGTGGTGGCCGAGGTCGAAGTGCAGCCCGCCAGCGGCCAGTGGCGGGCCACCCGATTTGTGGTCGCGCACGACTGCGGCATGGTCATCAACCCGCTGAGCCTGGAACGCGTGATCGAGTCGAACATCCTCATGTCGCTCAGCCGCACCCGCCACGAAGAAGTGCGCTTCGACGAACAGCGCGTGACCAGTGTCGACTGGCTCAGCTACCCCATCCTGGACATGAAGGAAGTGCCAGACCGCATTGACACCGTGCTGGTCGGCAACCAGCCTGGCAAGAGCTATGGAGCAGGCGAGCCCAGCACACGCCCGGTGGCTGCGGCACTGGGCAATGCCATCTTCGACGCCACCGGCCGCCGCCTGCGCCGTGTGCCCTTCACCCCCGAACGTTTGCTGGCGGCGCTGCAAGTCCCGCTTGCGACAGCCTGAACCCTTTGCCGTTGTGAACACCCATCCCCCCATGAACGAACGTTTCCCGCTGTCCACCGTGTCGCGCCGCCAAGCCCTGGCGCTGGGCCTGACCACGCTGGCGCCCGCCAGCGTGTGGGCGCAAGCCGACTGGCCCAGCAAGTCGATACGCCTGGTCGTGCCCTACGCCCCTGGTGGCTCGTCCGACACCCTGGGCCGCTTGATAGGCCGCCAACTGCAAGACACGCTGAAGCAGACCGTGGTGGTGGAAAACAAGGGGGGCGCCGGGGGTTTGATCGGCTCCAAAGAAGTGGCCAAAGCCGCGCCCGACGGCTACACGCTGGTGGTCTCGGGCATTGGCTCGCACGTCATCGCGCCGGCCGATGCGCCGGGCAGCTTCGACGCTATGAAGGACTTCACCCACATCGCCTTGCTGGGCGGCCCGCCGCTGGGCATGGTGGTGAATGCCGAGTTGCCCGTGAAGGACGTGAAGGGCTTCATCGCCTACGTCAACGCCAACCCCAAGGGCCTGAGCTGGGGCTCGCCCGGGCAGGGCACCCACGGCCATCTGACCGGGGAGCTTTTCCGCCAGGCCAACAAGCTGAACATGGTGCACATCGCCTACAAAGGCGCAGGCCCGGCGGTGGCCGACCTGCTGGGCAACCAGATACCCGCGGCCTTCATGACGCTGAGCTCTTCCAACGCCCATGTCGACACCGGCAAGCTGCGCCTGCTGGCGGTGTCGTCCGCCAAGCGTGTGGCGGCCTACCCGAACGTGCCGACGCTGGCCGAGCTGGGCTACCCGCAGCTGACGGGTACGACATGGTTCGCGGTGTCGGGCCCGGCCGGCATGCCGGCGACGGTGGTGGAGCGTCTAAACACCGAGATACGCCGCGGCCTGCAAAGCCCGACCATGCGCGCGGCGATGGCGGCAGAGAGCATGGAAGCCGGCGACTACGACGCGGCCAGCTTCACCCGCTTCATGGCTACTGAGATTGCACGCTGGGCGCCGGCTGTCAAATCGCTGGGCGGACAACCCAAGTGAGTGGCATCGCTGGCGCAGAGCAAACCGGCCGCGGCCTTCAGACTTCGATGGACACAAAGCCCTGGTCGTCGACCACCGTGCGGTAGGTCTTGATCGGGATCATGCAAGGCGGTGTGACCACGGCGCCGGTGCGGATGTTGAAGCCGCCATTGTGGAAGTCGCACTCGACGACATCGCCTTCGATGAAGCCTTCAGACAAAGAGCCCGGGCCGTGCGTGCAGGCGTCGTCGGTGACGAAGAATTCGCCGTCCAGATTGAACACGGCCAGCGTCAGCGGCCCCTTCTCGATGCGGATGGCCTTGCCCGCTTCCACGGCTTCGCGCCGGCACAAGGCAACGCGCTCACAAGCTCCCGACATGCGCCAAGCTCCAATTGACAATCTGGGGAGGCGAATGATATCGTCGTTTTAGATATAGGAACACTGTTCCTTCATACTGAACGCGAAAAACAAGGTCGGGATTGAAAGAGCAGGCATGCTGAAAAAAGAACAGAACGACCTGGTGACGCAAACCGGCCCGGGCACGGCCATGGGTGAATTGTTCCGCCGCTATTGGCTGCCGGCGCTTTTGTCTGAAGAACTGCCGGCGCCCGATTGCGCACCCGTCAAGCTGCAACTCTTGAGTGAAAGAATGATTTGCTTTCGCGACAGCCAAGGCCGGCTGGGCGCCATTGACGAGTTCTGCGCCCACCGCGGTGTCTCACTGTGGTTCGGCCGCAATGAAGAAAGCGGGCTGCGCTGCCCTTACCACGGCTGGAAATACGACACCACCGGCCAGTGCGTGGATGTGCCCAGCGAACCGGCCGAGAGCGGCTATTGCGAGCGCATCAAGCTCAAGAGCTATCCGCTCGTGGAGCGCGGCGGCGTGGTCTGGATCTACATGGGCCCGCCTGAGGTCAAGCCGCCGCTGCCCGAATGGGAATTCGCCACCGTGCCGGCCGACCAGAGTTTCATGAGCAAGCGCGTGCAGGAATGCAACTGGCTGCAGGCCCTGGAAGGCGGCATTGACAGCAGCCATGTCAGCTTCTTGCACAGCGGCGCGCT
>JANMJI010000335.1:0-3864 GCA_031371275.1 Betaproteobacteria bacterium | reverse complement strand
GTGCGCAGCACAGAGGTTTCTGATGAGCCACCACGATCTGTTCACCCTGCAACGCGGGCATGGGCCGCTGCTCATCAGCATGCCGCACGTCGGCACACAGATACCGCCGCAGCAGCGCGCCCGCTACACCGAACGCGCGCTGCAAGCCGAAGACACCGACTGGTTCCTCGACCGTCTGTATGCCTTTGCTGCAGCCATCGGCGCCAGCCTGCTGGTGCCGCAGATGGGCCGCTACCTGATCGACCTGAACCGGCCCCCCGACAACCAGCCCATGTACGCCGGCCAGAACAACACCGAGTTGTGCCCCACCCGCCACTTCACGGGTGACCCGATCTACCGCGCAGGCCAGGCGCCCGATGATGCCGAGGTGCGCCGCCGCGTCTTCGCCTACTGGCAGCCCTACCACGACGCATTGCGCGACGAATTGGCCCGTCTGAAGGCCCGCCACGGCCATGTGGTGCTGTTCGACGCACACAGCATCGCCAGCGTTCTGCCGTGGCTGTTTGAAGGCCAGTTGCCGCACATGAACGTAGGCACGGTGGGCGGCACCAGTTGTGGGCCTGCACTGCGCGAACAGGTGGCCGCGGTGTTTGCTTCACAAACCGAATTCACGCATGTGATGGACGGCCGCTTCAAAGGCGGTTTCATCACGCGCCAGTACGGCCGCCCGGCTGACGGCGTGCATGCGGTGCAACTGGAAATGTGCTGGCGCGCCTACATGGACGAAGGCCCGCCCGCCGGCTGGAACGACGCGCAGGCCGCGGCCGTCACGCCGCTGCTGCGGAGATTGGTGCGCACGCTGCTGGACTGGCGGCCAAAGTGAGTGGCACGCTGTGGTGGGCGCCGCGGGCCTGGGTGCAAGGCGCCTGGGCCGCAGACGTGCTGCTGCGCGCCGATGCGTCGGGCCACTGGGCCGAAATCACGCCGAATACCCCCGCACCCGCACCCGCATCCGCACCCGCATCCGCACCCGCACCGGCGCAGGCCGAACGCCTGCCCGGCCCCGTGCTGCCGGGTCTGGTGAACGCCCACAGCCACGCCTTCCAGCGTGCCTTCGCCGGCATGGCCGAGCGGCGGACCAGCGCGCAAGACGACTTCTGGAGCTGGCGCGACCGCATGTACGGTGTGGCCTTGCGCATCAACCCCGAACAACTGCGCGCGGTGGCCGAACAGCTCTACAGCGAACTGCTGGTCGGTGGCTACACGCAGGTCTGTGAATTCCACTACCTGCACCACGCCCCCGACGGCCAGCCCTATGCCAACCCGCTGGCCATGGCGCAAGCGCTGGCGCTGGCCGCGCAGGCCACCGGCATCGGCCTGACGCTGCTGCCGGTGTTGTACGAACGTGCCGGCTTTGCGCAAGACGCGCTGCGCGCAGACCAGCGGCGTTTTGCGACCACGGTGCAAAGCGTGCTGGCCTTGCGCGATGCCGTGCGCGCATGGCGTCTGCCGCGGTTGAGCGCCGGCCTGGCCGTGCACTCACTGCGCGCCGCCAGGCCGCCTTCGCTGCATGCGCTGGTGGCCAGGCTGGCCGACGACGAGAGCCCCGTCCACATCCACATCGCCGAGCAGACCAGCGAAGTCGACGACTGCCTGGCCGCCACCGGCCTGCGGCCCATCGAATGGCTGTGCAGTGAACTGCCGCTGGATGCGCGTTGGCAGCTGGTGCACGCCACCCACGCACTGCCCAGCGAGATTGAAGCGCTGGCCGCCAGCGGCGCCGGTGTTGTCATCTGCCCCAGCACCGAAGCCAACCTGGGGGATGGCCTGTGCGACCTGCCGCGCTGGCTGGCCGCGGCTGTGCCACTCAGTCTGGGCTCTGACAGCCATGTCACGCGCCAGTGGCCTGAAGAGCTGCGCTGGCTGGAATACGGCCAGCGCCTGCACTTGCGCCAACGCAATGTGGCGGCCTTGCCCGGCCTGGGCGGCGGCGCCACGGCGGCGCGGCTGTTCGAACGCATGCTGGCCGGTGGCGGCGCGGCGGCCGGCTGCGCGCCCTGGGGCCTGACGGTGGGCGCGCGCGCCGATTTTCTGGTGCTGGACATGCAAGCCCCGGGCTTGCTGGGCGTGCCAGCCTCGCACACGCTGGACGCACTGGTGTTTGCAAGCAGCGCATGCGCCGCAACGGGCGCCTGTGCGTTCAGCCAGGTGTGGGTGGCCGGCCAGCGTGTGGTGGCTGGCGGCAGGCACATCCACGCGGCGGCCACGGCAGCGGCGTTCACGGCCGCGATGCAGGCCGTCTGGGCAGGTGATTCAGGAACAGCTTAGTTGCTCATTCTGGACACCGCTGGACAAGGCCACCCGCAAATGGCTGGCCCGTGCAGACGGCGGCTGTGTCGACGGCGTGTGCAGCCGCGGCGCCGCAGGCAATGCCTTGTTGAGTGCCTCGCGAAATGCCTTGCTGAGCGCCCTACTGTTCCCGCCGCCGCTCGCGCTCGCGCTGGCGCAGCACGTCGATCATGACGTTGAAGGTGCGGCCCAGTTGGCCCAGTTCGTCGCGGCGTTTCACCTCCACGCCGGTGCCGTCGTAGTGGCCTTCTTTCAGCGCATCGGCAGCCTGCGTCAGCGCGCGAATGGGCCGCACGATGCTGCGCGCAAAGCGCAAGGCCAGGCCGCTGAAGAGCAGGCCGACCAGCGCCACGCTCCACTGCAGTTGGCGGTACAGGCCCACCAGCGGGGCTTCAAAGTCGGTGCGCGATTTGATGACGCCGACGACGAAGTCATGCGCCGTCACTGGCGCGAAGCCCGCGATTTCCTCGCGCCCGCTTTGTGCCGAGTGGTAGGCCACGTTGCCGGTGTTCTGGGCCCCCACCATGGCCTTGGCGAGCGCGGTCTCGTTCAAGCTTTGCACGCTGTCGCGGCGAAAGCGCTGGTCGGCTTTCAGCGCCGCCTGGGTCGCCGCGGGCAAGGGTGCCAGGCTGCTGAAGATCAGGTCTTCTTGCAGGTGGTGGATGACGACGCCGTCGTGGTCGATGAGCAGCGGCGTCAGCGCCGCGTCGTTGCGCACTTCGTCGGCGATGCTGGCCAGCGACGCGCCGCGCACCCGCAGCACCACCACCCCCAGCACGGCACCATCGGTGGCCTGCACGGGCTGCGCCATGACCACGCCAGGCACATTGCCCAAAGCGCCCAGGATGAGCCCGCTGGTGTGGGCCCGGCCCTGCAGCGCATCCTGGAAAAAACGCTCACCGGCAAAGCTGCGGCCGGCCAGATCGGGGTCGCTGGAAGCGCGTATCAAACCGGCGCTGTCGACCAGCGAAACGCGCTGCACGTCGGGGTTGGCCTGCACGATGCGCTGCAGCTTTTCGGCCAGCGCCGGCAGCGTCATGGCACCGGCGCTTGCGGCACTTGCGCCGCTTGCGCCACTTGCGGCACCTTGCGCCAGCACCTGGCTGAAATCGTCGTCGCTGGCAAGCGTTCGGGCCAGGTGCCGGTTGTCGGTGATGAGCTGCGAGATACGGCCTGCGGTGCTGTGCGCCATCTGCTCGACAAAGCGCAACTCACCGGCCAGTACCGCGACCTCGGCAGCGCGCAGGTTGTAGACCGCCGTCACGCCCATCGGCAGCAGCGCGGTGGCCACCATGGCCAGCGTCACCTTCAGCGCCAGCGGCCAGGCCGGCGGGTGCAGCAGGGTGCTGAAAAAACGCCGAGCCCGGGCACGCAGGCGTTCGCGCAAGGGCGGCTGTTCTTGGCCTTCGATGACGGTGTCGCCAGCGCTGGCATGGTCGCCATGTCCACGCAGGGCGTCTTGCAGGTTCAGGCTGGCGATGTGGTCGGCGCACAGTGCGCGCTTCAGGTCGGCCACGGTTTGCGCGCGGCGCGTCACGTCTACCGTCAGCGCCCAGTCGATGGCTTCCAAGAAAG
>JANMJI010000328.1:0-12896 GCA_031371275.1 Betaproteobacteria bacterium | reverse complement strand
GGGCTGGCCCAGCGACAGCCACAGCTGTGCGAGGTGGTTTTGGGCGATGACGAGGTCGGTGCGGGTGTCGCCGCCTTCGGCCGCGGGGCGCGCCAGTTCTTCGATCACGCTTTCCAGCCGGGCCCGGGCCGCGCTGTACTCGCCCAGGTCGCGCAAGACAGTGCCCAGGTTGACATCGATGAGCAACGAACTGCCGCGGCCGTGCATGTGGTCGCGCAACTCGGCGGCTTCCAGCAACACGGTCTTGGCGGCGGCCAGCTCGCCGTGCCAGTACAACATCAGCCCCATGTTGGCCAGTGTCGGCAGGGTGCCGGCCACGCGGCCGGTCTGGCGCAGTTCGGTGACGGCCAGCCGGCCTTCGGCGATGGCCGGGGCCAGGCGGTCACAGAAACCCAGCACGCCGGCCATGGCGGTGTGGAAGTCGGCGCGGTCCTCAGAACTGCCTTCGGACATCGTCCACAGGCGCTGGTCTTCCAGGGTCTGCAGGGCCTGGGCTTCCTTGCCGGCCATGGCCAGACGCCAGGCGCTGTTGCGTGCGAAGGAAAGCGCCAGCGCCGGTTCACCCAAAGCCAGCGCCTGCGCAATGGCGGCCAGCCCGACGGCCACGCCTTCGGTGAACTGGTGGTCGGTTTCCCAGCTTTGGCGCAGCAACAGCACGCGCAGCCGCTGGCGGGCGTTGCGCGCCAGGGTTTGCATGCGCTGCAAATGGGCCAGTCGGGTGGCAGCGCGGTCGGGCGCGGCGGAGATGCTGCTGCGCTGCCACAGCACTTCAAACACCTCGTCGGGTGCATTGGCTTGATCGAAACAAACCGCGGCCTGGTCCAGCAGCGCGCATTGCTCCACCGGACGCGAAGCGGCCAGGGCCACCGCCGCGGCTTGCCTGAAGGCCTGGCCGGCGCGCAGGTGTTCACCGCAAGCCAGCCAGTGCGCGGCCGTGCGGGCCGGCTCACCGCCATGCTGTTGCAGGTGTTCGGCAACGAAGCGGTGCATGAATTCGGCCACCGACTGGGCGACGGTTCGGCGCACGCCGGCGGCAATCACGTCGTGCACAAACTGGCGCCCGTAAAGCACCTGCCGCAGTTCCAGTTCACGCAGCGGCGCGCTCAGGTCCAGCGGCGTGCAGGCCAGCGCGGCGGCGGCCAGCGGCACGCTGTAGCTGTCGCCGGCCACCGCGGCCAGTTGCGCCAGGTGGCGCGCGGCGGGGCTGAGCAGGGCGATGCGGCGTTCGATAACGGCCAGCACGTCGGGCGGCAGCGGCAGCGGCTCGTCGGCTTCGGCAAGCCCTTGTGAAGGCCCGCCCAAAGCCAGCAGCAGCTTCACCGATTCAAGCACGAAGGCCGGGTTGCCGCCGACCTGGCGCCACAGCCGGCTGGCCAGTGCGGCAGCGTCCACGCCGGGCAGTGCGAGCGTGGCCACCAGCGTGGCCACGCCGGCCTGGTCCAGCGGCTGCAGGTCTGTCCGCGTGCAGTGGCCGGCGGCCACCAGGGCTTGCAGCAGCGCGGCGCCGGGGCCGCTGAATTCATCACCGCGCACGCCGAAGACCCAGGGCAGGGCGCGGCGCGCGCCGGGCTTGAGCGGGGGCGTGTCGGCCATCTCGAACACCGCTTCCAGGCTGGCCGCATCGGCGAACTGCAGGTCGTCGAACAACAGCGCCTGGCAGCCTTGCGCCATGGCCTGGGCCAGCAGGTCTTGCACGGCCAGCAAACATTGGCGGCGTTCGTAGTCGGTCTGCACCGCGGCCGGTGCAGCGCCGGGCTGGCGTGCGGCCAGGCGCGGCAGCAGGCGCGCGGCCTGGCGGGCCGGGCCTTCGGTGAAGGAAACATCGAAACCTTCCAGCGCGGCGAACAGCAAACGGCCCAGTGACGCATAGGGCACAGCCGCGTCACCCGGCCGCGCCGCAGCGCTGGCGCAAGGGCCAGCGGCGCTGCCAAATTCGGCCAGCAAGCGGCTCTTGCCCAGCCCCGCTTCGCCGCTGATGCACAGGTGCTGGCCGCCACGCCACGCAGCCAGCAATGCCTGCACCTGCGGCTGGCGCGCCACCAGTTGCGGTGGGCGCAGCACCGAAGATGGAATGGCGTCGGCCGCAGCGGCGGTGCCCTGCTGGGCCTGCAGATGGCCGGCGTGGGTGGCCGCTTGTGTCGCCGCTTGCGTCGCGGCCTGCAGGATGGTTTCGCCCAACTGTCGCGTGGCCGCCGAGGGCAGCACGCCGTACAACTGGCGCAGCATGTCCTTGCAGCGGTCCCACACGGCAATCGCCGCGGCGCTGTCACCGCGCAGGTACAGCACTTCCATCTGGGTGCGGTAGGCCTCTTCGCTTTCACGGTCCAGCGCCATCAGCGCGTCGGCGCGCTGCAGCGCTTCGTCCAGCCGGCCGGCCTGCACGGCGGCGCGCACCTCGGCACGCAGGGCCGTGCTTTGCTGCGCCAGTTCACGCGTGCGCTGGTGGGCCAGCCAGGCAGCGGCGTCGGGGCTGTCGTCGTAGTCCAGCGTGGCCAGCAGCGGCGGCGTGCTGGCGCCAGGGGCTTGCACCGCCAGGCCCGGCGCCAGCGCCAGCACGCCGCGGGTGTCGGTGATGGCTTCCAGCCCGCTGGCCTGGCGCAGCACCGCCAGGCGCTGGCGCAGGTTGCCGCGGGCCCGCGCCTCGGGCACTTCGGGCCACAGCAGGCCGGCCAGCCGGCCGCGCGGTGTCGGGCCTTCCAGCCACAGGTAGGCCAGCAGCAGCGCCTGCTTGCGTTCCAGTGCGACGGCCGGCAGCCCCGCGGGCAGCAACTGCGCCGTGCCGTGCAGGCGCAGCTGGGCGATGGGGCTGGGGTCGGGACGGTCAACCGGCATGAATGGGCTGGGGTGTGGGCTCAGAGGCTCAGACGTGGGATGACGGCGCGATGACGCGGCCGTGACGCAGTGGTTTCTACATTGCCTTCACCCCATCCACACAAAGGCCCAGGCCATGAACCGCAAACACTTCACGACATCGTTGCTGGCTGCGGCCATTCTTGCGGCCTGCGGCGGCGGCGGCGACAGCGGCAGCGCGCCGATGCCCATTCAGTCGACCGCAGCCGGCATTTACGTCACCAACGCCAACAACAGCGTCACCGTGTTTGCGCTGGACGCCAGTGGCAACGCCGCGCCGCTGCGCACCCTGGCCGGCGCCAGCACGGGTTTGGCATTGCCCACCGGCATTGCCACCGACAAACAGGGCAACCTGTATGTGGCCAACCGGCTGGGGTCGAAGGTCACCGTCTACGCCAGCACCGCGAGCGGCGACGTGGCGCCCACGCGCAGCATCGCCGCCACCGGCATGGGTTCACCCCAAGGCCTGGCCATCGGCATCACCGACGACCTGTATGTGTCCACCTGCCCCAATTGCGGCAGCGGCGCCGGGGGCAACACCGGGGTCTGGCACTTCAACAACGGCAGCAGCACCAGCGACTACCAGATCGCCGGCGCCAACACCGGCATGACGGTGCCCGGCGTGATTGCGCTGGACAGCAACCGCAACCTCTTCGTGGCCAACAGCTTTGGCGGCAATGTGTCGGTGTTTGCGCCCGGCGCCAGCGGCAATTCATTGCCCACGCGCAGTTTCACGCCGCCCACTGGCGCCAACCTGCAAGGCATGTCGCTGGGCCCCAACAGTGGCAACAACGCGATTGCCATAGCGGTGCCCGGCCGCGGCGTGGAGTTGTACCCCATCGCCGCCGGCCCTGGCGCGCTGCCCGCGGCCACGCTGGCGCCTTCGGCCACACTGCCCATCAACTACCCGGGCGGTGTGTTCTTCGACAACTCAGTCAGCCCGCCCATCGTCTACCTGGTCGACTACGGCAGCAGCGCGGTGTACGTCATACAAACCGCCGGCATAACGCCCAACCTGACGGTGGCCAGCGTGAAGGCCATCACCGGCGCGGCGACCAAATTGTCAAGCCCGCTGGGCGTGACGGTGGTGCGGTGAACGCGCCCGCCACGGCCGCTGCCGACACCGCGGCAGGCAGCGCAGCAAGCAGCACAGGCGGCAGCACATCAAGCAGCACGACAAACAGCGTGCTGGCCCGCGCCGAGGCCCACGGCCGACAACTGCTGCTGTACGCCGCCGAAGGGCCGCTGGGCGGCAGCTTCCTGTGTTTTCGCTGTGGCGCGCAGGCGTTGCAGCCGGTGCTGCTGCAACACGCCCGCAGCTGCCCTTACCACCCAAGTGAGGGGTCAGCGGGCCAGTGACGCCCCGATGACGCCCGCCCCGCGCACACTGACACTGACCCCAAGGAGATCGCATGAACCCCCACACTCTTTTTGCCGCAGCCGCGCTGTTGACCAGCGCCCTGGCCGCCCCCGCCGCGGGTGCCGCCACCACCAACATCCACCTGACGCTGAACGCGGCGCTGATTGCCGACACCGGCAACGGCTTCACCGGCAGCGTGCAAGGCGCGCCGGCCTTTGCGCCGCCGGTCGACTTCAACCTGGCCGAAGGCGACACGCTGGACTACACGGTGCAGTTCCTGCCCGGCCAGAGTTTGACGCTGGTGAACCCCAACATCCTGTGGTCGTTGATCTTTGCCGACGTGTCTTCCGAGGTCACCGGCACCGGCAGTCTGCAGCTGCTGAACAGCGCCGGCGTGGCGCTGTACACGTCGGCCACCAAGACCGACACCGAGGGCGTGGCGCACTTCGGCCAGTACTTCGGCGCCGATGAATTTGCCGGCCTGCCCAGCACCATCACCTTCAGTGGCCTGCGCTACGTGGGCACGGTGGTCGACTACCTGGAGCCCGGCGTCACCACCCGCAACTACTACGACGTCAACTTCTCGTTCGGCGCCGACAGCTTTGCCGTCAGCGTGCCCGAACCCGGCACCTCGGGCCTGTGGCTGGCCGGCTTGGGCGGTGTGCTGTGGCTGGCCCAGCGGCGCGGCAGGCCGGCGATTTAACGCCTGCCTAACGGGGGGCTTGCAAGCTGCTGCCCAGAACCTGCATCAACCCTTTCAAGAAAGCACGCACCATGCAAACCAGCCGTTTTCACAAGCCCGCCCATGCACTGCTGGCGACCGCAGCACTGTTCGCCGCACTCGGCGGGTTGCCCGCCGCCCACGCTGGCGTCGACAGCATCGTCACCTTCGCCCAGGCCGGCCATGTCGACATCATCCTGACCAGCAATGCCGGCGGCTTCGACCACATCCTGGAACCTGTGCTGGTAGCGGGCAACGCGCCCTTCTTCAACGCCGTGCCGAGTGGTTTTGCCTGGCTGGTGGGCACCGAAAGCGGCAGCCCGCTGAACCTGGTGGGCGATGTCAACGCCCCGCGCTCGCCAACCGGCTTCAACTACGCCTGGGGCAGCTTTGACATGGTGCCGGCGGGGCAGGAAATCAGCATGCGGCTGACCAACGTCAACACCGACCGCATCGGCGGCACCGACCCCGACGCGCTGGGCACCATAGACAGCCAGGTCTTCAGCGGCAGCGGCGCCATCCACAACACCACCTTCGCCGGCGGTTCGGTGGCCGGGGGCACACCGGGCAACCCCATCGACGGCACCGCACTGCCCGGCGGCTACACCTTCGTCACCTTCGTCAGCGCCACCCAAATCGACATCGGCTTCACCGACCTTGACCCGACGCGGCCGGATCCGTTCATGAACATGACGGTGACGCTGTTGTTGACGCCTTCACCGGTGCCCGAGCCAGAAAGCTACGCGCTGTGGCTGGCGGGGTTGCTGGCGGTGGGCGGCACCGTGCGGCGGCGGCTGGCGCGGGGCTGACGGAGGCAGCGCGGCGCTGCGGCGGCGGCGCGCGACAAATTCACGCGGGCGCCGCCCATTCCGGGCTTGCTGCAATGCCGCAATGCAGGTTAGCGTGCTGGTCCTTTGGTGGGTAAGCCCTGGCGCTTGACCGCCTGCCCCACCACAGCACGTCCACGCCCTGCGAGATGCTTGACACGCCAGCGCCCGCGCAAGCCGCATCCCACCCTGTATTTCCCGGCCCGCCCGACGGGCGCAAGTGGCTTGGCGGCCTGTGTCTGGTGCTTGCGCTGGCGGTCACCTGTTTCGCGGTGGCGGCCCACCTGGCGGATGCCGAAGGCGTCTGGCAGGCGTTGCGGCGCCTGGGCCCGCAGGTGCTGGGCCTGGGCTTGTTGCTGACGCTGTGTTCACTGCTGTGCCGCATCGTCCGCTGGCGCTTCATCCTGCAGGCGCTGGGCCATCATTTGCCGGCCCTTTTTCTGGTCCGCGTCTACCTGGCGGGGCTGGTCTTTTCAGCCACACCGGGCAAGCTGGGTGAGACCGCCCGCGCGGTGCTGCTGCAGCCGCAGAAAGTGCCGCTGCGCCACAGCGTTGCGGCCTTCATCACCGACCGCTCGGCCGATGTCGTGGCTGTCGCCGCCCTGGGCGTTGGCGCGGCCTGGTGGCTGGGCCAGCGCCACCTGCTGCTGGAGCTTGTGGTCGCCGCTGCGGGCCTGGGCGGCCTGCTGGTGGCGGCACTGCTGCGGTCGCCGCGCGGTGGCCGCTGGCTGGTGCAGCCGCGGCCCGCGGCGCAAGGCCTGTGGCGCCGGTGGCAGGCCCTGGCGAGCCCGATCACGGCGTGGGCCGGTTTGTGGACGGGCCGGCGTTTCACCGTTTGCGTCGGCCTGGGTGTGCTGGCCTATGGTTGCCAGGCCTTGCTGCTGGCCGCCGCGGTTCAAGCCGTCTGGCCCGGGGTCGGTCTGGCGGCCTGCCTGCTGATCTTTGCGTCGGCCACGCTCATCGGTGCCGCCAGCTTGCTGCCCGGTGGCCTGGGTGCGATGGACGCGGCCCTGGTCTGGCAGTTGCAGGCCCAGGGTGTGCCGCTGAGTGCGGCGCTGGTGGCGGCCGTGTTCACGCGCGTCTGCACGCTGTGGTTGGTGTGGCTGCTGGGCGTATTGGCCTTGCTGTCCTTCGGCCGTCAAGGCTCTCGCACCGCATGACCATGCTGCGCACAAATGCGGAGGTGGACACCAGCATCCCGCTGGTCGTCGACCTTGACGGCACCCTGATCTGCGCCGATCTGTTGCACGAATCGACCTTGGGCCTGCTTCGCCAAGACCCGATCGCCGCGCTGCGCATGCCCTGGTGGCTGCAGCGCGGGCGCGCAGCCCTGAAGCACGAGATCGCGCAGCGCGTGACGCTGGATGTTGAAACATTGCCCTACCACGCCGGCTTGCTTGAATGGCTCAAGACCCAGCGTGCGGTGGGCCGGCGGCTGGTGCTGTGTACCGCGTCGAACGAGCGTTATGCCCGGCAGGTGGCGGCCCACCTGGCCCTCTTCGACGAGGTCATCGCCAGCGACGCCACCGTCAACGTGTCGGCACAGCGCAAAGCGCAGATGCTGGTGGCGCGCTTCGGCGAGAAAGGTTTCGATTACGCGGGCAATTCGGCCGATGACCTGCAGGTCTGGCCGCATGCGCGCAAGGCCATCGTCGTCAACGCCAAAAGCAGTCTGGCGGCAGGGGCCCGCCAGCGCTTTGAGGTGGCCGCAGAGTGGCCGCCCGTCAAGGCCGGCGCACGCGGCCTGCTGCGGGCCATGCGGGTGCACCAGTGGATGAAGAACCTGCTGCTGCTGCTGCCGCTGGCCGGCGCCTACCAGCTCGGTGACGTGCATCTGCTGGGGCAGGCCTTTGTCGCCTTCCTGGCCTTCGGGCTGTGCGCTTCTTCGGTGTATGTGCTGAACGACCTGATGGACCTGGCCAGCGACCGCGCGCACCCGCGCAAGCGCCTGCGGCCTTTTGCATCGGGCTTGTTGTCGGTGCCGCAGGGCCTGGTGTTTTCGGCCGTGCTGCTGGCCGGTTCGGTGGTGTTGGCCCTGGCTTCACGGCCCGCCTTCCAGGCCGCGCTGGCGCTGTATTTCGCCATGACGCTGGCTTACACCTTCGTGCTCAAGCAGCGTGTCATTGTCGACTGCGTCACCCTCGGCGGGCTGTACACCATACGCATCGTCGCCGGCTGGTGCGCGGTGGGTCTGCCGCCGTCGTTCTGGCTGTTGGCGTTTTCGTTGTTCCTGTTTCTCAGCCTGGCCTTTGTGAAGCGTTTTTCAGAGCTGCAACTGATGGTCAAGATGGGCCGCGCCGAAACCCGCGGGCGCGGCTATATCGCCAGTGACCTGCCCATCGTGTTGAGCATGGGCATCGCAGCCGGCTTTGGTTCGGTGCTGCTGCTGGCGCTGTACATCAACGGCGATACGGTGTTGCGCAGCTACACCCGGCTGGAACTGCTGTGGTGCACCGTGCCCGTGCACCTGTACTGGGTCAGCCGCATGTGGATGCAGGCGCAGCGCGGCAACATGCACGACGACCCGGTGGTCTTTGCATTGCGTGACTGGCAAAGCGTGGCCTGTGGTGCGCTGTTTGTACTGGCGCTGGGGCTGGCACGGTGAACACCGCCACGCTCACCACGCCAGTGATGTCCTGGGGCCGGCTGACGCACGATGCGCACCAGGTGGTCCGCATCAGTGACCGCAGCCAGGCGCTGCCCGCCGGGCCGGGGCCGGCGCTGCCCTACGGCAACGGCCGAAGCTATGGCGATGTGTGCCTGAACGGCGGCGGCCGTTTGTGGCTGACGCGCGGGCTCGACCGTTTCATGGCCTTCGACGCCGCCACCGGCGTGCTGGAATGCGAAGCCGGCGTGCTGCTCGACGAGATCATCACGCTGGCGCTGCCGCAAGGCTGGTTTTTGCCGGTCACGCCGGGCACCCGCTTCGTCACGCTGGGCGGTGCGATTGCCAACGACGTGCACGGCAAGAACCACCACGGCGCCGGCACGTTTGGTGACCATGTGCTGTCGCTGTGTTTGCAACGTTCCGATGGTCAACAGAGGGTCTGCACACGCGAAGTGAGTGGTGAGTGGTTGCGCGCCACCATCGGCGGGCTGGGCCTGACGGGCGTCATCGTCAGCGCGCGCGTGCAACTGCTGCGCGTGGCCGGGCCGTGGATGGACGCCGAGTCCATCAGTTTCCGCACGCTGCAAGCCTTCTTCGCGCTGTCGCTCGAATCAGAAACGGCGTGGGCCTACAACGTGGCCTGGATCGACTGCGTGCATGGTCAGGCCCGCGGCCAGGGCGACCAGGCGCGCGGTATCTTTTTCCGCGCCAACCATGCGCCGCAGGCCGCGCCGACGCCAGCGCGTGCTGCATCGCATGCGCTGCCTTTTACGCCGCCGGTGTCGCTGGTGAATGCGCTGTCGCTGCGCGCTTTCAACACGCTGTACTTTCAAAGCCAGCGGCTGAAGGCCGGGCGCCAGGTGCAGCACCTGCTGCCGTTTTTCTATCCGCTGGATGCCTTGCTGGGCTGGAACCGCATGTATGGGCCGCGTGGCTTCTACCAATACCAATGCGTGGTGCCGCAGGCGGTGCAGGCCGATGCCACGGCCGAACTGCTGGCCGTCATCCGGCAATCCGGGCGCGGTTCGTTCCTGGCGGTGTTGAAGACTTTTGGCACACGCGCCAGCGCGGGCCTGCTCAGCTTCCCCATGCCCGGCACCACGCTGGCGCTGGACTTTCCCAACCAAGGCGCGGCCACCGAAAAACTGTTTGAACGCCTGGACGCCGTGGTGCTGCAAGCCGGCGGGCGCTTGTACATGGCCAAAGATGCCCGCATGCCACGTCGCTTGTTCCGCGCCGGCTACCCGGCGCTGGACGCGTTTGCGCGCTTCCGTGACCCCGGCATTTCATCCACCCTTTCGCGCCGCCTGCTCGATGACTGAAGACAGTTCCAAACCCGGCGCCGCGACCGGCCCCCGTGTGCTGATCGTCGGCGCCACATCGGCCATCGCCACCGCGCTTGCACGGCGTTATGCCAGCCAGGGCGCCCGGCTGCTGCTGTGGGGGCGGCGGGCAGAAGCCTTGCAGGCCGGCGCTGCCGATCTGCGCGTGCGCGGCGCGGCCGAAGTGGTGGTGGACTTGTACGACGCCAGCAGCATGGCGCCGCCCAGCGCGCAGGTGCAACGCGCCTGGACGCAGTGGCAGGGCTTGGATGTGGTGCTGCTGGCCCACGGCGTACTGCCCGACCAGGCGGCCGCCGAAGCCTCGGCCGAAACAGCCCTGCACAGTTTCGACATCAACGCACGTTCGGTGATCGCGCTGTTGACCGAACTGGCGCCGCTGTTTGAAGTGCAGCGTTCGGGTGTCATCGGCGTCATCTCGTCGCCGGCGGCAGAGCGGGGCCGCGCCAGCAACTATGTCTACGGTGCGGCCAAGGCCGCGGTCAGCATCTTCGCCAGCGGCCTGCGCCACCGGCTGTTCAGCCATGGCGTGCGCGTCGTCACCATACTGCCGGGTTTTGTCGATACACCGATGACAGCCGCATTCACCAAAGGCCCGCTGTGGGCCCAGCCAGAACGCGTGGCCGCCGACATCGAAGCCGCATTGGCCGTGCGCAACGGCACGCTCTACACGCCCTGGTTCTGGCGCTGGATCATGCTCATCGTGCGCAACCTGCCGCAGGCCATCTTTCTGCGCAGCAAGCTCTGAGAACCGCCATGCACAGCCCCCAAGACAAGGTCGTCATCACCGGCGCCGCCGGCCTGGTGGGCCAGAACCTCGTCACGCTGCTGGCCGAGCACGGCTACAGCCAGATCGTGGCCATCGACAAGCACGCTGCCAACCTGGCCATCCTGCAGCGCCTGCACCCGGGTGTGCAGACGCTGGTGGCCGACCTGGCCGAACCCGGTGCATGGGAGCGTGTGTTTGCAGGCGCTGCGGTGGTGGTGCAGTTGCACGCGCAAATCGCCGGCAAGACTTATGAGCCCTTCGAGCGCAACAACCTCGAAGCTACGCGCCAGGTGCTGCGCGTGCTGCAAGCCATGCCTGGCGTGTACCTGGTACATGCCAGTTCTTCGGTCGTCAATTCGGTGGCCGACGACCACTACACCCGCAGCAAGATCGAACAAGAAAAGATCGTGCGTGCAGCGGGCCTGCGCCACTGCGTGCTGCGCCCCACGCTGATGTTCGGCTGGTTCGACCCCAAGCACCTGGGCTGGCTGGCGCGCTTCATGGAACGCGTGCCGGTGTTCCCCATTCCGGGCCACGGCCGCTACATGCGCCAGCCGCTGTACAACCGCGACTTCTGCCGCGCCATCCTGACCATGATGCAGCGCCAGCCCGACGGCGCCGTCTACGATCTGACGGGCCCCGACCGCATCGACTACATCGACATGATCCGTGTCATCCGCGACACCAAGGGCTTGAAGACGCCCATCGTGCGCGTGCCGATCCCGCTGTTCTCGCTGGCCCTGCGTGTCTACGCGCTGTTCAGCGACAAACCACCCTTCACCGCCGATCAGCTGGTGGCCTTGACGGCCGGCGATGAATTTACCGGCGTTGACATGCAACAGGTGTTCGGCTTTGCGCCCACGCCCTTCCGCCAGGCCATTCGTGAAACCTATGGCCACCCCGTCTACAGCACGGTGGTTCTTGAAAGCCCGCATTGACGCCGATGCCCGAATTGAAGCCACAGCCCGCGTCGAAGCCACTGCATTACGCGGTGATTGGCGCTGGCCCGATGGGCCTGGCCGCCGCGCACCGCCTGGCCGAGCGTGGCCAGCGTGTGACGGTGGTCGAGGCCGGTGACTGCGTGGGCGGCATGTCCGCCACCTTTGATTTCGACGGCCTGGCGCTGGAACGCTATTACCATTTCATTTGCAAGACCGACTTTGCGCTGTTCGACGTGCTCAAGCAGTTCGGCCTGGCTGGCCATTTGAAATGGACGGCCACCAATTTGGGTTTCTATTACCAAGGCCAATGGCACGATTGGGGCCGGCCTGATGCGTTGCTGAAATTCCCGCATCTGAACCTTATCGACAAGCTGCGTTTTGCAGCCCACGTACTGGCCACCAAACGTGTCACCGACTGGCGCGCGCTGGACCAGGACAACGCCACGCAATGGATACGCCGCTGGGTCGGCGAACGTGCCTACAAAGTGCTGTGGGAACGTCTGTTCGAGCTGAAGTTCTTCGAATTGCAAGACAACCTGTCGGCAGCCTGGATAGGCACCCGCATCAAACGTGTGGCGCTGTCGCGGCGCAGCCTTTGGCAGGAAGAAATGGGCTATCTGGAAGGCGGCTCACAAGTGTTGTTGAACGCGTGGCAGCGCCGGCTGGGCGCACTGGGCGCAGACATCAAACTGAGCACGCCGGTGCGCCAGGTGGATGTGGCGCCAGGCACCAACGGCAGCCCGCGCGTGCTGGGCCTGAGCACCGCCGCCGGCCCCATCGCCGCCGACCGCGTGTTGTGTACCGTGCCGCTGCGCTACGTGCCGCGCATCGTGCCAATGCTTACCGCGCATGAGCGCCAGCGCATCGACGCGATTCAAAACATCCCCGTCGCCTGCGCACTGTTCAAGCTGCGCAAACCGGCCACCAAATACTTCTGGATGAACGTCAACGACCCGCGCATTGAAGTGCCCGGTTTCATCGAATTCAGCAACCTGAACCCGCTGCCCGCCAGCGTGGTGTATGTGCCCTACTACATGCCAAAGACGCACCCCAAGTGGGGCTGGTCCGACACCGCGCTGCTGGACGAAGCGCAGGGCTATTTGCTGCTGACCAACCCGCACCTGAGCACCGCCGACGTGCTGGCACGCCACCTGTCGCGCTACGAACACGCGCAGCCCATCTGCCCGCCGGGCTTTTACGCCATGCTGCCGGGCATGAGTACGTCGGTGGACGGTTTCTTCATGGCCGACACTTCGTATTACTACCCCGAGGACAGATCGATCAATGAGAGCCTGGACGTGGGGCACAGGCTGGCGGAGCATGCGATGGGCGCGGCGGCGGGCGGTTGACAACGATGCGGCAGCTGGCGATGTTCCTGCTGGTGGGCGGCTTTGCGGCGGCGGTGAACGTGGCGTCGCGCATCGTCTACTCGTGGGCCATGCCACTGGCGCCGCTGGCCGCAGCGGTGGTGCTGGCCTAC
>JANMJI010000299.1:0-5135 GCA_031371275.1 Betaproteobacteria bacterium | reverse complement strand
TCGTAGAACACCGTTTCCGCAGGACAGCGGGGGCTGGATTTGTCCGCATAGGCGGCAAACGGTGCGGCAGCCATGCCGGCCAAGAGCAGCGAGGCGGCAAGGGTGGATAACTTGGGGGCTGCGGTAATTGTGCGATTTGGGATCGCTGCACTGCGCTTATTCATTGTTGACTCCAATCGAGAGGGAATGGACAAGAAGGACCGCCGCGGTGACGACAGCGCACCGTGGCGGGCAGTAATCGCGCAAGTACTTCGTGTCGCCCACAGAGTGCTGACGCATCTGCGCTTATATACCTTTGTGGGTCGTATGTCTGTCAGTTGAACTAAACCGCTGACGCGTTGGTTGGACCGCGACGAGGTTCTGGCGCTTGATGCGCGCCACGTTCTCTTCGCTGACGCTGCCGAACGGGTCGTGCGTGACGCCGACGGCTGAGGTGTGCAACCCGACGTTGTCGAGCGTGTCGACGAAGCGCAGGTTCTTGAACTCCTCGTACTCGCCGGTGATCGGGCGATGTCCCACTGGTAGTTGCAACCGGCGGCGGTGCGTGACACGTTATGCGGCCTTCCTCGGCTCGTCAACGTGAGCTTGCTTGGTCAGGCGTCCCAATGCGGTCTTGAGAATCCAGAGGTCCTTGGTGCCCTGGATTTTGCGGAACGACTTCTGTGCCTCGAGGAATCCGGCGGCCGTCCAGCGCAACGCCATTTGGGCATCGCGGTAGCGCGTGACGCGGCGGCTCGTGCGCCGCACGATGCCGTTGGGATTCTCGATGATGTTGGTCGTGCAAAGGCAGCGCGTGAGCGATGGCGGCAGGCCCAGCGCATTGACGGTGAAGGTCTCCTGCAAGCCTTCGAGCAGCGACGCGGCCGCGTCGGCGTGCTCGCGCTGGAGCCATTGCGCCTGCTTCTTGAGCTTGGCCATGCCCTCCTTGGGGTCGAGCTTGTAGGCGGCCATCATCACCGCCTTGGTCTGTGCCGCCTCGGTCTTGGGTAGTCGCTCCAGCACGTTGCGCAGCTTGTGCGTGCGGCAGCGCTGCACGCGAGCGCGATCGCCGAACATCTCATCGATCGCGCTGCGCAGCGCCTTGGAGCCATCGATCACGAACAGGTACGACACCGTCTCGTCGAGCCCGCGATCGATCAGCCGGCGCAGCAGGTCCTTGACCACCTGCGCGTTCTCGCTGGCGCCCAGGGCCAGACCCAGCAGATGTTTGTCGCCGGCCTCGTCCACGCCGACGGCGGCGATGATGTGATGGCCGTGCACGACGATGCCGTCGATGTAGATCACCAGCACGGCCAGGTCAGTCAGACTGCGCTCGTTGAGCTCGGCCAGTTGCGCGGCGCTGGCCTCGATGAAGCGCCGCGACACCGTGCTCTTGGACACTCCCACCGTGCCCGCCGCTTCGGGCAGCACCCGCGCGTAGCGCCGCGTAGCGACGCCCGCGACCAGGATGTCGCGCACGCGGGCACCGACGTTGGTGTCGTCGCGCAGCCGCTCGTACGCTGGCACACTGACCTCGCGTCCGTTCTTGTCACGCAGCCGCGGACGCTGCACCCGTAGCTGACGCTCGGCCAGCGCGATCACACCCCGCTGGGCGCCGTGCCACAGCACCGGGCCACCGTCACGCCCACGCTGCTTGGCGCCGGCCAACTCTTGCGCCGACAGCACCAGCAACTGCTCGACCACGGCCACGGCCGCGTCGTGCATCAACTCGTCGATGCTGGCCTGCGCGCCTTCGAGCAGCTCCAGCATCGGCAGCAGCGCCTGGCCGCTGCCTGCCAGCACCTGCTTGATCTGCGCCCGGTCGTTGCGATGCACGACCTTCAAGGCTGTCTTTGAATTACGATCTTTCATGGCGGTTTCCTTCGGTTCTTCAGTTGAAGTAGGCAAATCCGATTCTGTCGAATTCGCCGGAAACCGCCGCCTTCAAGTTCCAACTACGCCTGGGACATCACCGGGGATCGAAGCCCTCTCTCGGCACCAGACATACAGAACCTCGTTAGCCCGAATATTTCACCCAACGACGGCTGTATGGCTTGAAGGGCGTTTGGTGAGGCGTTGATGGGGTTGGTTTGCACGGCTGAAGTGCATTGCGCGGCTCGCGACGGGTATTGAGCGCGATCGACCCGTGACAACCCCCACCCCGGCTTGGGTTGCGGGCCATTTTGTGTCAACGCGCAGGCCAGGCGCTGTATGAACTTCAGGGTGAGCGCAGTTGGCTCATCGCGTGGGCGAAGACCTCCGCGCTGGGCCAGTGCGAGGCCAGGTACAGGCGGATGCGCCGCGTGTTGCGCGTGACCACCGCCGCGACCTTGAGCAGCTTGATGCGCAAGGTATCGACCTGGGCGCACGCCAGCGCCGTGCCTTGCAAGGCCAACGCGCGCAGCCTCTCGATGAGCACGTAGCCCAGCGCGGCCAGCAGCATGCGCAACTGGTTGCTGCGCATGACGTGGCAACTCGTGCGCGTGGCGAAGAGGCCGACCTGCGCCTCCTTGATCCGGTTCTCGGCCTCGCCACGCTGGCAGTACACATCGTCGTACAGCGCCTGCGCATCGCCATCGAGGTTGGTGACGATGAAGCGCGGGTTGCAACCCTGCTGGCCCCACTCCAGCCGCGTGATCACGCGCCGCTCGTGCGGCCAGCTCTGCGCGGCGTAGCTGAACTCGCCCACCAAGCGCTGCTTGACGCCGGTTTGATCGTACTGGTCCTTGAGCGCCAGTTGCGCGTACTCGACCTGGGCCTCCAGGCGCGGGTTGCGCGCCAGACCGACGATGTAGTGCACGCCCGAGCGCTCGCACCAGTTGATGATGCGCTGGCGGCAAAAGCCCGAGTCGCCGCGGAAGATGATGCGCACGTTCGGCCACACCTGGCGCAACCGGCGCACCAGCAGCTTCAGAATAGCCGCGGCGTGCTGCGCGCCATCGATGTGGCTGGGCCGAAGGTACGCACACAGCAGTTGCTGGCCGCAGAACACGTACAGCGGCAGGTAGCAGTAGCTGTCGTAGTAGCCGTGGAAGAAGCGCTCCTCCTGCTGGCCGTGCAGCGGGTTGTCGGTGGCGTCGAAGTCCAGCACCAACTCCTCGGGTGCAGTCTTGAAGCTGGCGATGAATTGATCGACCAGCACCTGGTGCAAGCGCCACGCGGTGGCACGGTCGGCCCACTTCTCCAGCCGGCACAGCGTGGGCGCGCTGGCGACCTCGCGGTCCACACCCACGGCCGTTTGCATGGCCACGTCCTGACGCAGCGCGCCATGATCGTTGAGGTCCTCCCAGCCCAACGCCAGGCCGTACACGCGCTGGCGCAGCATGTCGCGTACAGCGTGCGTGATCAGCAGCGGGCTGCGCGGATCAGCGATGCAACGCGCGGCCGCTTCGAGCAATCCGAGCTTGCGATCCACCTCGCCCAGAAGCATCACGCCGGCGTCGCTGGTCATGCTGCCGCCGTCGAAGCGGCCCTCCACCACACGTCGACCAAGACGGCCGAACTCGATAGTCCCAACGTCAATTTCTTCGGTACAGTTTGGCTTCGGCATTGCCCGCTCGCTCATCAAGATTCGACACCTCGATAAACGGGCATTCAAAGGGCAATGCCGTCCTCGTTTCTACGCGGTAGCGTGAAATATCCGGGCTAGTGCCAATACTCGTCACTTAATAACTCGAATCGCTTGGTTGATGTTCACTGTCTGCCTTGATTCGGCATTACGTCGTCGGAGCGGCCAGTTGCTCATCTTGCGTTTGACGCAGCGCTGATTTCGCCGGCTGCGGCGCCGGTCGAGCCGATCCTGCATGATCTCGTCGAGCACGCACTCATGGAACGCTTTCCTCTGCACAGGGGGGAATAGCGTTGAAGGCGGGGAGTTTGCGTCGGACGACGCGTACGGCGTGGAGGAATGACAGACTGTCGGGATCGATGTCGGCCTTCAGCGCCGCCTCGTGCATCAACGCGCGGACGGCGAAGTGCGCCATCAGCAGACCGTAGAACTCCTGGCGCACCAGGTCGGGGGTCTTGCTGCGCAATACGATCTTGGCGCCGCGCAGGTGGGTCTTGAGTTCGTCCAGGGCGGTTTCGATTTCCCAGCGCTCGTGGTAGAGCGCGGCCAGCTCCTCTGCCGGGCCTTGTTGTGGGTCCAGCACGGTGGTGACCAGGCGATAGATCGGCTCGGCGTCGTCGACTCCTTCCAAGCGGTACTCGATGACTCGCAGCGAGGTGCCGTTGGTCTGGCGTCGCTTGTCCTTGTCTGACGCATAGATCCGACTCAGGTAGGAGCCGTCGGCCAGCCGCTGGTCACACGGCAGGATGGCGTTGCTCTTGATGCGCCACAGCAGTTGCGCGCTCGTGGCGAGCGCCCGGTGCCACATTTCGTAGCCGAAGAATCCCCGGTCAGCCAGGCAAAGCATTCCGCTGTCGAGCCCGCCGAGCACCTCCTTGGCCAACGTGTTCTCGCCCGTGGCATAGGCGCTCATGCGGGTGCCGAACAAGACGTGCGTCCCGTTCTCCACCAGGCTGACGAAACGAAACTGTGGGAAGGCACTGCTGCCGCGACTCGAGCCTGGGCGGCCAAAGACTTCATCGTTGCTGCGCTCGTCGGCAACGTCCATCGTGCTGCCGTCCAGGCTCACCAGGCGCCATCGTCTATACCAGGCGCCCCGCGTGGCCGCCACCGCAATCGGCTTGACCACTTCGTCGTGAAGTTGGCGCAACGGCTCCCAGCCCAGGCGCGTTCGCGCCTGCGAGATCCCCGAGTTGCCGGTCACACGCACGGTGAGCGTCGGATCCATCAGCCACTGCAGGCCCTCGAGCAGGCACCGCAACACTTCACGGTAGGACGAGTGCATATACAGCGCCAACGCGATCGCGTAGTAGACGACCACGTGCGCGGGCAAGTCGCGCTCGCGCACGCTGGCTTTGCCAGTGGCGGCGAGAACCGATCGCACTCGCTCCAATGGAAACGTCTTGGCGATGACGCCGAGACTGACGTAGTCCGTGATTCGACTGCCCTCGGGCAGGGTCGCAAGCGTACGTGCCATCGCCAGATTCTCCCGTCGGGGAAAGTGACAGGAGAGTACCTCAGAAACTACGTTAAGTGACGAGTATTGCCGCTAACGCCGGCTCTTCGCCTTGCGGGCGTCGAACTCGGC
>JANMJI010000250.1:0-2391 GCA_031371275.1 Betaproteobacteria bacterium | reverse complement strand
CGCGGTGGCCGATGTGCTGTACGGCTGCGCCAACCAGGCCGGTGAAGACAACCGCAACGTGGCGCGCATGGCGGCTTTGCTGGCCGGCCTGCCCATCGCCGTGCCCGGCGCCACCATCAACCGGCTGTGCGGTTCGGGCCTCGACGCCGTGGGCAGCGCGGCCCGTGCCATCAAGGCCGGTGAAGCGCAGCTGATGATCGCCGGCGGCGTCGAAAGCATGAGCCGCGCGCCGTTTGTCATGCCCAAGGCCGAAACAGCATTCAGCCGCAGCAACGCGGTCTACGACACCACCATCGGCTGGCGCTTCGTCAACAGGCTAATGAAAGAACAGCACGGTGTGGACAGCATGCCCGAGACCGCCGAAAACGTGGCCACCGAATACAAGATCGAGCGCGATGCGCAAGACCGCATGGCGCTGGCCAGCCAGTTGAAAGCCGTGGCCGCGCAGAAGGCCGGCTTCTTCGACAGCGAAATCGTGCCGGTGACGCTGGCGCAGAAAAAGGGCGAGGCCATCGTCTTCAAGCAAGACGAACACCCGCGTGAAACCAGCCTGCAAGCGCTGAGCAAACTCAAACCCATCGTCAAGCCCGACGGCACGGTGACGGCCGGCAATGCCAGCGGCGTGAACGACGGCGCGTGCGCCTTGCTGCTGGCCAGCGAAAGCGCAGCCGCTCGCCATGGCCTGACGCCACGCGCCCGCGTGCTGGGCATGGCCACCGCCGGCGTGGCGCCGCGGGTGATGGGCATGGGCCCGGCGCCGGCCACCCGGCGGGTGCTGGAACTGACGGGACTGCGCCTGGCGCAGATGGATGTGATCGAACTCAACGAAGCCTTTGCCGCACAAGGCCTGGCGGTGCTGCGCGACCTGGGCCTGCAAGACGACGACCCGCGTGTGAATCCCAACGGCGGCGCCATCGCGCTGGGCCATCCGCTGGGCGCCAGCGGCGCGCGCCTCGTCACCACGGCGGTGAACCAGTTGCACCGCATGAACGGCGGCCGTGGCGGGCGCTACGCGCTGTGCACCATGTGCATCGGTGTCGGCCAGGGCATTGCGCTGGTGCTGGAAAGGGTTTGATGCACATGCGATGCATGGCCATCCTCATGCTGTGCAGCGGCCTGACCGCCTGTGGGGCCGAAGTGGCCGGCAGCGCCGCCACTGCGGCTGCGTTGCAGGCTTCACAAGTGCAGCAGGCGCAAGCCCAGCAACAGCAGGTGCAGAAGAAGCTGGGTGAAGCGCTGCAAGCCGGTGCAGCACGCGCCGCTTCGGCGCCGGATCAATAGCGCTGCGCCGGGCGCGCGGCGGCGGGCTGTCCTACAGACTGCGGGCCACGCCGGCCGTAGGCTTTAGCCCCATCAACCGCCGAAAGCCCGCCATGAAGAACCGCAGCCTGACGCCTTTGTTCGTGCTGGCCTTCGTATGCAGCACGCTGCCGCTGGCTGCCCACGCGCAGGCCGGCGCCGCCGCTTCGGCGCCACCGTTCAACAAGACCACACCCCGCGCACTGAGCCCCGCCGAACAACGCGACAGCGCCAGCGTGCCCGGTGACGTGCGCCCTGCCGATGCGGTCATCCCGCAGATCAACCTGCCGCTGGGTCGCACGCCGCCGGCCGCAGCGCCTGCGACGAAGGCCGAAGCCCAGCGCAGGCGCCAGGCCGATGCCAACGGCGGCATCGACGATGGCATCGCACGCTGCAAGGCACAGACGACGGTGGCCGCCCGCCGCGAATGCCTGGACGTGCAGGCGCGTGTGGGCAAGCAGCCGTAGCTTGCCGCTTCAGTCGCCAGCTCGGACGCAACTGCGTGGTGGGCGCGCTGCGAATTCAAGCGCTTGAAAGCCGCTGCGCAAACGGCCCGACCTGTGCATCGGTGCACCGGCGCATGGTGTCGGCGCACGCCAAAGTACGGCGAGGGAACGCGGCACTGCGGCGCGCGCTCACACGCCCGATGAAACGCTGTCTTTGTATCCTGGGCGCCTGGCTGGCGATGGCTGCTTGCCACGCCCAGCCTGCGAACCCAGCGCAGTCGGCGGCCTGCATTCAGGCCCTGGATGCGCTGCAGACGCGCGAGGCCACGATGCGCGCCGAGGTCATCAAGCCCGACGCTGCCTGGCAGACCCTGCGCCGCCGCGCCGCGCAAGCCTGCCTGGGCGGCACGGGTGATGCACCGCCGCCCTCACGCACGCTGCAGGCACCGATTGCGATTGCGCCGATCGGCAGCCCGGCGCCGTATTCGCCCTATTCGCCTTACCCGCCCTACCCGCAATCGACACTTCGCAGCGGCGCCACCGGCAGCCCGTCGCCCACACCCAAACCCCCTTCGGTGGTGACCAGCTGCGACGCTCTGGGCTGCTGGGCCAACGACGGCACCAGGCTGAACCGCGTCGGGCCAGC
>JANMJI010000168.1:0-7005 GCA_031371275.1 Betaproteobacteria bacterium | reverse complement strand
CGCCAGGCGCGGATGCCGACCCGCCCGGAGGCGGGGGCGCCAACGGTTCACGCTTGCTGGGCAGCACCGGCAGGATGGGCGATTCGTTGATCGGCATCACGAGGCTGGGCGCCGGCTGCGTGGTCTGCTGCTGGCCGCGAATCTGGTCGTAGCGGTCAGCCGAAAAACGGTTGCTGGCGTCGGCGTCGCGCATCACGATGGGCCGCAGAAAGACCATCAGGTTGGTGCGCTTGCGTTCGCGGCTTTCGCTGCGAAACAGCGCGCCCAGCCAGGGGATGTCGCCCAGCAGCGGCACCTTGCTTTTGTTGGTCACGAAGCGGTCTTCGATCAAGCCGCCCAGCACCAGGATGGCACCGTCGTCGACCACCACGGTGTTCTCTATCGAGCGCTTGGTCGTCGATGGCCCGGCGTTGCTGGTGCCGGCCGCGGTGTCAGACTTGACGCTGCTCTGCTCCTGGAAGATGGTCATGCGGATGGCGCCGCCTTCGCCGATCTGTGGCCGTATGCGCAGCGTGATGCCGACATCCTTGCGCTCGATGGTCTGGAAGGGGTTGGCGTTGACGCCGCCACCACCGCCGGCGCCGGTGAACTGGCCGGTGATGAAAGGCACGTTTTCGCCGACCACGATCTTGGCTTCTTCGTTGTCCAGCGTGATCAGGTTGGGCGTGCTGACGATGTTCGTTTCGGCCTGGCTTTGCAAGGCCCGCGCAATCGCCGCCAGCGTGGTGATGCCGTTGTAAGAACGCAGCAGCCCCAGGTTCAGACCTTCGCCGATGTTCAGACTGGGGGTGGCCCCGGCGGCGCCGGTGGTCACGCCGATGATGTTGCCCTTGCCACCGGCTGGCGTGAAATTGGTGCCGGCCACGAGGCCTGTCTTGTCGCCGCTGCGGCCCAACAGGCCTTGCCACTGGAAGCCGAAATCAGCGGCTTCACCGCCAGAGACTTCAACGATCATGCTTTCGATGTAGACCTGGGCGCGGCGCGTGTCCAGTTGGTCGATCAACGCGCGCACCTGTTTGTACAGCGGCTCGGGTGCGGTGATGACGAGTGAATTGGTGGCTGGGTCGGCCTGTATGAAGCCGCCCGTGCTGGGCTGGGCCGAGGCTGCCAGGCCGCCGCCAGCCGTGGCCCCGGCAATGCCAATACCCGCGCCCGGCGACCCAATGGATGGCGTGGGCGTGACACCGACCCCAGGCAAGCCCGCGCCACCGCCGCCGCTGCCGCCACTGCCAAAGGCGCCAAAGGCCGCGCGCACCACCGTGGCCAGGCGCGCCGCGTCGGCGTTTTTCAGATGCACCACCCACATGCCGCCGCCTGGGCCCAGCAGCGTGTTGGGGCGGTCGAGCCTGGCGATGGTGGCGCGCACGGCGGCCAGGCGGGCGGCGTTGGGCGCGCGTATCAGCAGCGCATTGGCGCGTGAATCGGCGACCACGGTGATGCTGCCACCAGGGGCTGCCACGACACCGGGCTGGCCGGCGCCGCCGGCTGCGTCGCTCAGGCGTTGCACCAGCGGCGCCAGGTCGGCGGCCACCGCGTGCTGCAGCAGCACGATGTCGACATCGGTGCCAGACGGCGTGTCCAGCGCGGCAATGATCTTGCCCATGCGTTGCAGGTTTTCAGCGTAGTCGGTGATGATGAGTGAGTTGTTGCCCGGGTTGGCGTTGATGGTGTTGTTGGCGCTGATGAGCGGGCGCAACACCGGCACCAGGTTGTTCGGGTTTTCGTAGCGCAGCGTGAAGATCTGCGTGATGACCTGGTCGCCGCGCACACCGACTTCGCCTATCGACACCACGCCGGTTTGCAGCTTGGCGTCGGCCTCGGGCACGACCTTCAGCAGGCCGCCACTTTCAACCACCGCAAAGCCCAGGCCGCGCAAGGCCGACTGAAAGCTTTGCCAGGCCTCGCGCACGCTTTGCGGCTGTTCGCTGTAGACGGTGATGCTGCCTTTGACACGCGGGTCGACGACGATCGCGCGGTCGATCATGGCGGCGAAGGCGCGCGTCACCGCTTCGATGTCGGCATTCACAAAATTGACGGTGACGGGCGCGCGTGATTTGGGCGACAGCGTCTGCGCCGACACCGGCGGCAGCGCCAGCAGCGCGCTCAAGGCCACCGCCACAACACGGCCCGAGAGCGCCCCCAGGCCGACGAAATACGTCGTCCGCCCCCCGAGGGGGGTGAGCAAAGTAAGCAAGTGACATTTGCTCACGAGATGCCGAAGGTTCATGCTCATCCTATGGAGATAACCGACAGCGCGCCCTGGCGCCGCCCGATGATGTTCAGCAGATTGCTCAAGCCCGCCTCAGAGCCTGGCGCGGCGCTGGCCTGGCCGGTAAAGCGCAGCTTGGCGCCCGCCCAGACGCCGCTGCCCGATAGCTGCAGCGCGCCGCTGCTGGTGCCCAGTTGCACGCTGGTGGCGTCACCGCGCGCGGCGTCGCCACTGAGCGTCAGACGGTAGCTGCCCAAAGTGTCCAGCGTGCTCAGGCGCGAAGCCAGACCAGCCAGTGTCAGCTCGGCCCGGCCACTGAAGCGCCAGCGGCCCTGCACCTGTTCGAGCATCAGCCCCGGGCTGCTGAGCGCCAGCGTGCCCGAGGGCTGCAGCGTGTTCCACGGTGTGCCCAGGCCGACCAGCCATGAAGCCGGCCATTGGCCGATGGCAGTGGCCAACGCCGGGCTGCCTGGCGGGTTGCCTGACCTGCTGCTTAATCTGGTGCCTAACGCGCTACCTGAGGGGTTGCCTAACGCGCTATCTGAGGGGCCACCCGAAGGACTTTGAGCGCCCGGCAGTTCCACCCGCAGCCGGCCCAGGCCGGGCACCACATGAAGCAGCAACTCGCCGTTCAGGCAGCAGGCCTGGGTGGCGCGCAAGGCCAGGCCACCGCCGCCAAGACCCAGGCGCCATTGCAGGCGTCCTGGCAAGGCGCTGGCGTCGCGGCTGCCGGCGCCGCCGGTCAACACCAACACGGCGCTGCCTTGCCACACCGTGCCCCGCGCATCGGCCAGTTGCACATGTTCGCCGCTGGCGCTGGCCACCATGCCGGCGAGCCAGGCGGCCGGTGCAAACACGGCCAGCGCAAGCACGGCGCCCAAGGCACCGCCGGCCAGCGCCCAGCGCTTCAAGGCGCGCCCCCGACGGACAACACCAGCGTGCCGCTGTAGCCGGCTTCGCTGCGCAGCAGGTTGGCTTCGACAGGCCGCGCGCGGGCGCCAGAGCGGGCTTCGGCCAGCCAGTCGCGCAAAGCGCCGGTGCCGGCGCCGTTGAGCGTGAGCACAGCACGGTCGCCCTGCAGCGTCAGCCGGCCTTTTTCGGCCAGTCGTTCGGTGGCGGCACGCAGCGCGGCGTTGGCTTGTTCGGGCGTGACGGGCGGTGCGGCACGCAACTCGGCGGCTTCGCTGGCCAGGCGTTGCATGGTCTGCAACTGCGCATCCAGCGTGTCCAGCTCCAGCGGTGCGCGGCGCAGTGTTTGCAGCGCGGGCTGCAGCGCCAGCCCCCACAGCAGGGCTGCGCCCAACACCGCGCCGGCCAACAGCAACAGCCTGCGCTCACGCGTGGGCAAGGCACGCCACCAAGCGCGCACGGGGGCCCACACACTGGCCCCGGCGGCGCCCAGGGGCTGGGCGGCGGGCAGCTTCATGCCGGCCCCTTGGCGGCCAACACCGGCGCGCGGCTGACGACGAGCCGGCCTTCGGCGAGCTCGGCCACAAAGCCGCTGCCCTTCAGGCGTTGCTGGAATTGCGTCAATTGCGGATCGGCAAAACCGGGTGCGGTCAGCGTCAGCTTGCCGGCGTCAAAACGCAGTGTCTGCACCGGGCCCTGGCCGTCGGGCCAGGCGGTGGCGGCAGCGCCCAGCAAGGCTTCCAGGTCGGCGTCGCCGGGGCGGCCGGCGGCCACGCGCAGGCGTTCGGTTTCGCGCTGCATTTGCAGCGGCGCGTCGAGCACCGCGCGCACGCCGGGGTGGGCCGCTTTGAGCAGGTCGTTCATGGCCACGCGCTTGGCCGCCACGGCCTGGGCTTGTTGCCAGGCGGCCAGGTTCAAGCCCAGCACTTGCACCAGCAGCAAGGCGGCGACACCGAAGCGCAGCGGCCGCCATTCGGCGCTCAACAGCCGTTTGCCGACCTCGCGCAGCGCGCGCGTGCCGCGGTGGCGCGCGGCCAGGTCGAACTGGCGCAGGTTGGTGCGGCCTTGGGTGGCTTCGAGCGCGCGTTCGGCATCGGTCATCAGCGCCACCGGCGTGCCCAGCCAGCGTTCGGCGGCCACGGCGGCAGCGGGGGTGCTTGTCCAGCGCGTGGTCTCAGCGTCAGGCTGCAGCGCGCGGGCCAGCGCGCCGGCCAGGCGCAGGCAGGCCGCGCCTGCGCCCGGCCGTGCCAGCGCCAGCCAGGGCACGCTGGTGGCGCCTTCATCGGCACCTTCGGCATAGAAGTGGCCGCGCGCGGGCTGGCCTTCGGCGGGCGGCTCGCTGGCCGCCACCACGCGTTCGATGCTCAGGCCGGTGGCTTCCAGTGCGGCCAGCGCGGCGGCCAGGCGCGGGCGGTGGCTAATGGCCACCCAGCCCGGCTGGCCGGGCGCGCTGTCTTCGGCCAGGGCGAAGTGCAACTGGTCGTCGTCTTCCAACAGCGCTTCTTCCATCACGCCGGCCAGCGCGGCGCGCAGGCGGGCGGCCGGGGCGCGTGGCACGTCGACGCGGTGCCAGCTGACATCGGCTTCGGCCAGCACCAGCACGACATGGTCGGCACGCGGCAGCAAGGCCAGGGCGCTGGTGCCTTGCTGGGCCAGCGTGCTGCCGTCGGTGCTGAACGCAAAGGCCCATTCGGGGGGCAGCTTCAGCGCCGTGCCGGTGGCGTTTAGACCGGCGGCGCCAGCGACACGGGCGCTCAGGCGTTCACGGCGGGGCAGCTGAAGGGCAAGAACAGACATCGGGATCGGGTTGGAACCTTGTGCTTGGGGCGGCGCGTATTGTGGCCTTGCGAAAAAGTCTTCAGCGGGCGCCGGCCGTGAAGCTGTGGCGCTCGCGGCGGCGCACGGTGACCTTGTCGCTGTCGCGCTGCAGCAGCGAGCGTTCTTCCAGCACCCGATCTTCCAGCCGCAGCCGACCCGAAACCTCGAACCAGCTTGACGCCACGCCGACGCGGGCACCCTCGGCGACCACGCTGGCCGGCAGTTGGGCCTGGATGTCGGCCAGGGTCTCGAAGGGCTTGCGCTGGCGGGCTTGGACCAGGCGCTCGGCGGTGCCCAGGTCGAGGCCGTCGATGGCCGCCACCAGCACTTCACGCGGCGCCGTGTTGGCGTTCACAGGGGTGGCCAGCGGCAGCAGGCAGACCCACGGCGCCAGGCGTTCCAGCGTCGCAGCCTCGATGCCCAGCCAGGCCAGGTCGGCCAGTTGCGCCGGCCGTATCGGCGCGCCGCGCGGGCCTTCGGTGCCGGTGGGTGCGTAGGCCTGGCCCAGCAGGTCGGCCAGGCGCGCGGCGGTGTCGCCGGGCGCGCCGGCCAAGTTGGCCAGGCGCTGCAGCGCGGCCACCTGCAGCGGCTGGGCCTTGCCCGCCAAATCGACCAGGCCACGCAGGTTGAAGCGCGATTGCGCGTCGACGATGCTGCCGCTGATGAAGGCGTCGGGCCCGCCGTCGGCGTTGTTGTCTTTGTCGACGGCCAGAAAGGTGGACAAACGCGCTTCGGCCAGCGGTGTGGCCCAGGGTTCGTCGAGCGAATCAAAAGCCTTGCCGCGTTGGCGGCTGCCGCGCTCATCTTCACGCAGGATGAGCCGCGCCCAATCGAGCGCGCCGCTCAAGATCCAGCCGGCCTGGGCGCGCGCACGTTCCGCGGCTTCGACCTGCACGGCGCGGGTTTGCAGCCAGACCATGCCCGCAGCCACGGTGGTGATGAGCGAGACGATGACCATGGCCAGCAGCAAGGCTGCACCTGACTGTTTGAACTTCACAGCGTGGGCTTCAAAGCGTGGGCTTCGCAGGGTGGGTTTCACAACGCGGACTTCACAACGCGCAGCGCCTTCACGACCCGGCAGGCCCGAGCGCGATGTCGCGCGTGAGCGTCTGGCCGCCGAGCGTGATTTGCAGGCGCACGGCTTCGGGCAGCACCTCACGCAGCGTCGCCAAGCCCGTGGCCGCGCTGGCGGCCGACGCCGACGCCGGCGGGGGCACGGCGGCCAGGTTGCCGCTGGACTGCGCGTTGCTCCACTGGCCGTCGCGTGCAAAGTAGATCTGCCATTGGCTCGCGCCTTCGCTGAGCATCACCGTGCCGGCTTCCTGGCCTTGCAGTTGCTGGCTGCGCAGCCAGGCTTCCTGAAGTTCACCGCTGCGCACAAAGGCCGGGCCAGCCCAGCGCTGCCAGAGCCCGCCCCGCACCGACCAGGCCACCAAAACCACACCGCCTTCGCCGCGCCGTGTCAGCCGCAGCGTCTGGCCGTCAAAGGCGAGCGGCGGCACGACTTCGGTGTCGTGCAGCGCTTGCAGGTCTTGCTCCCACTGCGTCAGCACGGTGGCCAGACGCACGGTGCGGTCTATCGAAGCGCGGCTGTCGTCACGCGCCCGCATGACGCCGTCCAGCGCCTGCCAGGCCAGCGTGGCCAAGATCGCCATCAGCAGCAGCGCGACCAGCACTTCGACCAGCGTGAAACCGCTGTCACGCCGTGACCGCAGCGCGTGGTTCATGGCCGCGGCAGCACCGTGGACAGCGTCAGCAGCACATGGCCCGCAGCGTCGCTGACGACCGCATCGACACGCCGAAACCCGGGGTTGGGCGTGGGCCGCGTGACCAGCTTGCCGGGGTAGCTGCGGCCAAGTTGTTCGCAGCCGAAATCGGCGTCGCCCACGCCTGGAAATGTGCGGCTCAAACGCAGGTTGGTGAGCTGGTTGTCGGCGCACCACTGTGCGGCCATGACGTCGGCCAGGCGCTGGGCGTTGTCGGTCAGCACACCGGCCGCGCGCAGGCCGGCGCCCAGTGCGATGGCCACGATGGCCAGCGCCACCAGCACTTCAATGACCGTGAAACCG
>JANMJI010000163.1:0-3896 GCA_031371275.1 Betaproteobacteria bacterium | reverse complement strand
CGCGTTGCCCGCACGCCAACGCGCGCTGCGCCAGCGAAAGGCCGGCGCTGACATTGCTCGAAGGCGTGGCAGTGGCCTGCCACGCGGTGGCCGAGGGCCGCATCTGAAAGTCTGCGTTTAGGGCGACGCTGATGAAGTCCGTCGCGAGTGCGCGCGCCCTGGTTTGGGATGGGCTGCAAGGCGCAAACCACAGCCATAGCCCCGCTATGGCGAGGATTTGCAACGCCGCAGACCGCCCAAAGCAGGGATGCGCGCGCCGCGAGGGACTTGATCAGCGTTGCCCTAACGTTCCGCGGCCAGCTCGGCAATCCCCAGCCGTTCCAGCAGCCGCGCCACGCTGGTGCGTGCCACCGGCAGACCGCGGTCGTCTCCACCACTCACTTTGAGTGTTACTTTGCCGTCGTCACGCAGGATCTGCTCGGCATAGTCCAGGTTGGCGACGTAGCTGCGGTGGATGCGCATGAAGCTGCCCGCGTCCAGCCGGCCTTCAAGGTCACCGATGTTCAGGTTGCAAAAGCTCGCGCCCTGGTCGGTGTGGACCCAGGTGTAGTGGCCTTCAGAGCGCACGTAGCGCACGCTGGCCACGTCCACCAGCACGATGCGGTTGGCCGACACGGTGGGTATCTTCAGCAGTTGGCGTTTGCTGCCGGGGCGTTGCACGCCGCTGTCTTCGCGTATCACCGCGTCGGTGATGTCGTAGAAGACCAGCGTGTAGCCGAAGGTGTCGCCGCGCAGGTCTGAGGTCTTGGTGACCTTGATGAGCAGCACGCGTTCCGGGATGTTGATGATCATCGTCATCGGCGGCGGGTTGCTCACCGGGCATTCGGCCTGGTCCAGCAGGAACTTCACCTTCGACTGCGAACGCTCGGGGTGGAAGGACAGCACCATCTTCTCGAACGGCTGCTTGTCTTCCACCGGCAGCGCGCGGCGGGCAAAGCTGTTCATGGCCACGACCTTCAGGTCGCGGTCAAGGTGGACCAGGCCGACTTCGCTGCGTTCAAGCAAGTAGAGCGGGCTGCTGGCCCCCACGCGTGCATCCACTGTCCAACTCCGGCATGACCAGGAGAGGCGATTACAGCGCGGGGCCGGGCCTGGCGCATCGGGCAAAGCCCACGGGTGGGGATGGCGGGCGCAGCGCCCTGCACCGATGACGCACTGCGGCGCCGCCCACCCGGGCGACGCTTCAACCCAAGCTCAGACGCCGCGTTCTTTCAGCCAATCGCGCGTCAGCTTGGCGGCGTAGGTGGCGGCGGTTTTGTCGTAGGTGGGCCGGTAGTCGGCATTGAAGCCATGGTTGACGTTGGGGAAGACGACGATCTCGGACCCGCTGCCCGATTTCACGATGCCGGCGCGCATCTGGTCGATGACGGCGGGCTTGACGAAGCCGTCGATGCCGGCGTACAGGCCCAGCACCGGCACTTTCAGGTTGCTGGCGAAGTCCACAGGGTCTTGCGGTTTGATGGGCGACTTCATGCCATCCAGCAGGCCGTAGTAAGACACAGCGGCCTTCAGCTTGGGGTTGTGGTTGGCGTAGACCCAGGCCGCACGGCCACCCCAGCAATAGCCCACCAGGCCCAGGCGGGTGGTGTCGCCACTGCCGCTGGCCGCGGCGAAGGCCACGCTGGCGTCCAGGTCGGCATTCACCTGCGCATCGGGCACCTTGGCGACCACGGTCGACAGGATGGCGCCGATGTCGGTCATCTTGGACACATCACCCTGGCGCGCGTACAACTCGGTGGCGATGGCGTAGTAGCCCAGCTTGGCGAAGCGGCGGCACATGTCCTTGATGTGCTCGTGCACGCCGAAGATTTCCTGCACCACCAGCAGCACCGGGTACTTGCCCGCGGCAGCCGGCATGGCGCGGTAGGCCGGCACCTTGCCATCGGCCACCGGGATGCTGACTTCACCGGCCACCAGACCGACACTGTCGGTGCTGATGGCCTGCGCCAGCACGGGGCTGGAAGCAACGGCAAAACCGCTGGCCAGCGAAGTCATCACAAAGCCGCGGCGTGAAGGGTGGCCGGCGTCGGGTGTGGCAACGCTGGGGTTCAGGAAGTCGATTGGCTTCAAGCCGTAGTCCATCAGTTTCATGGTGCTTTACTCTTTCGTTGCAGGGGTGGAGGAACTCGGGAAACGGGGGCAAGCAAGGCCCCGCGCAGTTTGCGCAGGCTGCGCGTCAGCGTCTGGCGCTGGGCGCTGTTGCATTGCGTGGCGCAGGCCACACTGTCGTGCACGGCATGGGCGCGCTTTTGCAGGGCGCGGCCGGCGGGGGTCAGCGACACAAGCACGCTGCGGTCGTCGCCGGGTGCGCGTTCGCGTTCCACCAGGCCCAGCGCTTTCAGCTTGCGCACCAGCGGCACCAGGGTGCCGGAATCCAGCGCCACGCATTCGCCCAGCGCGCCGGCCGTCAACTGGCGGTGCTGCCACAGCGCCAGCATCACCACGTACTGCGGGTAGGTCAGGTTCAGCGGCGCCAGCAGCGGGCGGTAAGCCTTGGTCATGGCCAGCGAAGCGGCGTACAGCGCAAAACATAGCTGGTTGTCAAGAAACAGGCCCGCAGCTGACGGTGCGGCAGGCCTGCGGGACGGGGTGGTGCTTGGCATGGTGCGGCGAAGTGTATCTGTAATCTCGCACCATCTTATCTTTTGTACGAGATAGTTGGTGTTTCTCGATTTGGAAAGACACGCGCTCGGAAGGGCCAGCTTCCAGTCGAGCCGCGACCGCCAGCCCGAGTCGGCGGAGAGACAATGTCTCTTGGGTCTGCCGCTGCCGCGCTGGGCCACCGACTGGAGACAGACGATGCATACATCCACCCCCCCACCCACACCAGCCCGCGGGGTCGTGCACGCCGGATGGCCCGCAGTCACCGCGTTCGCCGTCCTGGCCCTGTGTGCCGCGGCGCCGGCGCTCGCCACCGATGACAAGCTGCTGGCCGCAGCCCGCGCCGCACAGCCCGCGGTGATCGAGTCCTTGCGCCAGATGGTGATGATCGAATCGGGTTCGCAAGACGCCGCCGGCCTGAAATCGATGAGCAACTATCTCGAAGCCCGCCTGCGCGCTTTGGGCGCGACCACCGAACGCCTGGCCTCTGGCATCGGCCCCGGCGAGATCGTCAAGGGCACCTTCAGTGGCAGCGGCAAGCGCAATTTCATGCTCATCGCCCACATGGACACGGTCTACGCCAAAGGCATTCTCACGACCGAGCCGTGGCGCCAGGACGGCAACAAGCTCTACGGCCCGGGCATTGCCGACGACAAGGGTGGCATCGCGGTCATCCTGCATGCGCTGGCCTTGTTGCGCGACGCCGGCTGGCGCGACCACGCCCGCCTGACGGTACTGTTCAACGCCGATGAAGAGACCGGGTCCAACGGCTCTGGCGAGACCATCGCCGCGCTGGGCGATGCACACGACGTGGTGCTGTCGTTCGAGCCCACCGCCGCCAAGGCCGTGGCCAAGGACGAGGGCGTGCTGCTGATGGCCGCCGGCACGGCGCAGGCGCGCATGGTCGTCAAGGGCCTGGCCGCCCATGCCGGCGCCGCACCCGACCAGGGTCGCAATGCCTTGATCGAACTTTCGCACCAGCTGTTGCAGACACAGGACATCGCCAAAGGCATAGCCGGCGCACAGCTGAACTGGACCAGCGCGACCGCGGGCGCGGCCAGCAACCAGATACCGGCACACGCCGAAGCCAGCGCCGACGTGCGCCTGCTGGCCCCCGACGCGGCCGACAAGCTGCTGGCCGCGCTGCGCGCCAAGGTCGCAGAAAGCCGCCGCGTGGCAGACACCGAAACCACGGTTTCGCTGCTCGTCGGGCGCCCGCCCTACGTGGCCGGCGCCAAGGGCCTGGCCTTGGCGATGAAGGCGCAGGCCATCTATGCCGAAATCGACGGCCGCAA
>JANMJI010000119.1:0-2627 GCA_031371275.1 Betaproteobacteria bacterium | reverse complement strand
TCGATGCCGCGCACCTCAAAGATGTCGGGGCCTGCTTTGAGGTCGGGGCAGAAGACCTTCTCGTAGTCAATGATCGCAAAGCGCCCCTTGCGCGGCAGCAGCATCGACGGCAGCGCTTCGACCTTGAGTTCGCGGTGGCCTTGCTGGAATACCGCGCGAACATCGATGACGCTGTCGATATCGGCGCCCTGCGGCGTGAAGCGGCGAACCGGCGACTTCGCTGAATCGGCGAGGAAGCCGGCCAGCGCGCGCAGTCGCTGGCCGCTTGCGTCGGCAAAGGCGTAGATGCGCCACGCGCCGTCGGCACGGGCGGCATGGCCGAGTTGCACCGGCTTGGCATCGGCCAGGCGCACCACAGGGGCCGAGTGAAACCGCATGCCAATGGTGAAGCCCCTGGCCAGCGCCTGGTGCGTGGCGGGCGCGGTCAGCACCGTCGTCGGCGCATAGTGCGTGGCCACGCCTGCCGTGTAGCGCCCCGACTTCACGAAGTAGGCCTGCAGCTCTTGCGGATCGACACCGCCCAACTCCGGGTGCAGCGGATCCTTGGGTGCCGACGCCATGATCTTCGACCACTCTTTGTCGAAGTCGATGAGCCGCCGGGCAATGGCATGGCGTTCGGCGTTGTAGGTGCGCAGCAGTTCAGGCCCGGCACGTCCTTCCAGCACCGAGGCCAGCTTCCAGCCCAGGTTGAAGGTGTCCTGCATCGACACGTTCATGCCCTGGCCGGCCTTTGCGCTGTGCGTGTGGCAGGCGTCGCCGGCGATGAAGACACGCGGCAGGCGGGTTCCGCCCTGCTCAGCGGCCTGCTCCAGGGGCACATCGTCGAAACGGTCGGTGACGCGCTGGCCGACCTGGTAGACCGCGAACCACACGACGCTCTTCACGTCCAGCGTGTACGGGCGCAGCACACGCCGTGCGACTGCGATGACACTCTCTTGCGTGTGGTCACGGAAGCCGTCGCGGTGGTTGGGGTCGATCTCGCCCAGGTCGACGTACAGCCGCACCATGTAGCCGCCCTCGCGCGGGATGAGCAGGATGTTGCCGTCGTCGCCCGACTGGATGGCGGCCTTCAGGCGGATGTCCGGAAAGTCGGTGGTGGCCAGCATGTCCACCACGCCCCAGGCATGGTTGGCGAAGTCGCCTTGCGGCACGGCGCCTATCGCGTCCCGCACCCTGCTGTGCGCACCGTCGCAGCCGACCACGTACTTGGCGCGGACCGTCGTCTCCGTGCCGCCGTCCGCATTGCGCAGCGTGACGACGACCGGGTACTGCCCTTCGGACTCGATCTTCAGCGTGACGAATTCCAGGCCGTAGTGGGCCTCAAGTCGGGTCGGCGACAGGCGCGCGTAGTCGAGCAGACAGTGCTGCAGACGGGCCTGGTTGACGATGACGTGCGGGAACTCCGACAAGCCGTCCTCGGTGTCCTGGATACGACCGGTGCGCTCGATGCGCGAACGGTCTTGCTTGGACGGCCGCCAGAACACCGTCTCGTTGACCCAATAGGCCTCGCGGATGAGCTTCTGACCCAAACCAAAAGCCTCGAACATCTCAACCGTACGGCAGGCGATGCCGTCGGCCTGACCGACCTGCAGCGGGCCGTCACGGCGCTCGACAAGCCGGGTGCTGATAGCCGGGAAAGTCGACAGCTGGGCCGCGAGCAGCGCACCCGCAGGACCGCAGCCGATGATGAGGACATCGACGGCCTCGGGCAGGCCCGCTGGCCGCTTCTCGGCGCCGGGCGCTGGCGGGCGAATGTCGGGGTCGCCGGGGGTGTAGCCGTTCAGATAAAACTGCATTTCGCTTCCTTGCGCCGGTGCAACCCGGCAAGGTATTGGGAACGCATGAAGGGTTGCTGCCGATGCTGGGACTCCTCAACTGCGGTAGGTCGGGTCGATGCGATCGACCAGGCGTTGCAGCGCGTCGAAAGCATCCTGCCCGGCACCGTACTTGGGGTCGAAGTTCAGCGATTCGCGCACGCAGCTTTCCAGCACCTTCTGCGCGATAGCACGCGGCTTGCCCATGGCCAGCGTGGCCATCTGCACTTCGCAAGCGCGGTTGAGCAGCCACATCAGGCTGAAGCACTGCGCGATGGTGTGGCCCATCGTCACCGGCCCGTGGTTGCGCAGCAGCAGCACGGGCTTGCCGGCGGCGCTGTCGAGAATGCGCGCGCCTTCGTCGGCATGCACCGTGACGCCCTCGAACGCGTGGTACGCGACCTTGCCGAACAGCTGCGCGGCGTAGAAATTGGTGTAGCTCAAGCCATCGTCAAGGCAGCACACGGCCATCGTCGGCGTGGTGTGCACATGCATCACGCAGTGCGCGTCGGGCAGCATGTCGTGGATCTTGCCGTGGAAGGTGAAGCCGGCCGGGTTGATGGGCCAGTCGCTGTGGCCGATGATGTGGCCATTCAGGTCGACCTTCACGAGGTTCGATGCGCGCACTTCGCTGTAGTGCAAGCCGAAAGGGTTGAGCAGGAAGTGCGGCTCGGGGCCGGGCACGCGCAGCGAGATGTGGTTGTAGATCAGCTCGCCCCAGCCCAGGTGGTCGAAGATGCGGTAGGCCGCCGCAAGCTGGATGCGGGCGGCCCATTCGGCCGCCGTGAATCGCTTTGGGCGCACGGTGGCGGC
>JANMJI010000042.1:0-20593 GCA_031371275.1 Betaproteobacteria bacterium | reverse complement strand
ACGGCCTTGGCGTCGGGAATCGTCTGGCCCATGTCCACTGCGGCGTCTTGAGCCCATGCGGGCAACGACACTGCGGCGGCCAACGCCAGGGCAAAGGGGGCGAAGGGTGCAAAAAACGAACGGTGCTTCATCGGGTGGCTCCTCGGCAGCAGAAAAACCCCGGTCGGGCCGCCTGGTTGCTGCTGCGTGCAAGGCCCGGGGTGGGCTGCATGACAGCATAGGCGCTTGCGAACCATGGCGTACACAAAATGATACTCCGCGGCATCCCGGCCTGCCATCCCCAACAAGAAGGGGCTTTGCATCCTCAAAGCGTGGTGCTCTGCACGGATGACGGCCCGCGCTTGGCCGTGTATCGTTGGATGAAGAAGGCCCGCGCCGGCGGCGTGGCTCGCGACGCCAGAACAAGACGCATGGACCGCATCCCCCGATGACTTGGCACAACAAGGTGATGTGGACGGAGGGCATGTTCCTCCAACCGCAGCACTTCCAGCAACAAGACCGCTTCGCAGGGCGCCAGCTTGACGGCCGTTTTGCAGCCACCACCCCATGGCCATGGGGTTTCGTGGCCTTGCAGATCGACGACGCGGCGCTGTTGCAGGGTCGCGTCATGATCTCGGCCGCGCGCGGCGTGTTGCCCGACGGCCTGGCCTTTTCCATCCCCACCGACGACGCTGCACCGCCCGCGCTGGAAGTGCCGGCCGATGCGCGCGACCAACTGGTGGTGCTGGCGGTGCCGCAGTCGCGCCCCGGTGTGACTGAAAGCGATGTCGAAGCCACCGAAAGCTCGATGCCTCCGCGCTGGCGCGTGGCCGACGTGGGCGTGGCCGACATCCACGCCAGCAGCCTGCGTGAAGCGCCGCTGCAGGTGGGCCGGCTGAACCTGCGGCTGATGCTGGAACGCGACACCAACGACGGCTATGTCACGCTGGGTGTGGTGAAGGTCATCGAACGCCGCGCCGACGGCCGCGCCGTGCTGGACACCCAGTACGTGCCGCCGATGTTGCACGCCCCGGCGCAGCTGATACTGGACGGCTATTTGCGTGAAGTGCACGGCATGTTGCACCAGCGTGGCGAAGCGCTGGGCGCGCGGCTGGCGCAGCCGGGGCGCTCGGGCACGGGCGAGATCGTCGACTTTTTGCTGCTGCAGGTCATCAACCGTTTCCAGCCGCAATTTGCGCACCTGCAGCGCCTGCCGGTGCTGCACCCGGAACGCCTGTACGACCTGTGCCTGGGCCTGGCCGGTGAGCTGGCCACCTTCCGCGAGCAAAAGCGCCCGCCGGGCTACCCCGAGTACCGCCACGACGACCTCGCCACCTGCTTTCGCGCTGTCGTGGCCGACCTGCGGCAGTCGCTGTCGATGGTGCTGGAACAGACGGCCATTCCCATCGACCTGCAGGAACGCAAACACGGCATTCGCGTGGCCGTGATTGCCGATGCCGAACTGCTGCGCACGGCGATGTTCATCCTGGCCGTGAACGCGCAAATGCCCGGCGAAGCGCTGCGCATGCGCTTCCCCACGCAGGTGAAGATAGGCCCGGCCGAACGCATACGCGACCTCGTGAACCTTCAATTGCCGGGGGTGACCTTGCGAGCGCTGCCGGTGGCGCCGCGGCAAATTCCCTACCACGCCGGCTTCACCTACTTCGAGCTTGAAACCCGCGGCAACGAGTTGTGGAAGCAGCTCGAAACCTCGGGTGGGCTGGCCATGCACATTGCGGGTGAATTCCCGGGGCTGACGATAGAGTTCTGGGCCGTGCGCGGCTGACGCGCAGCTTGTGCGCCGCTTGCACGCCGCTGCCACGCCGCTTGAACAACGCCGTTTGAAACAAGGCCGATGCGATGAGTGACAACGACCCGGCGCCCGACCCTTTTGCCGCCTTTGAAGCCGACCGCACGGTCATCAAGCCCAGTGCCGGGCGTGGTGCCCGCGCCGGTGCGCCAGCCCCTGCGGCGCCTGCTGCTGCGCCAGCCACCATGCACCAGCCCGGGCAAGGCGCGATGCCGCTGCCCGACCTGCCGGCCCACGCCAGCCTGAACCCGCTGGTGCAGGCCGCCGCGCCGCTGCTGAGCGCTGCGCCGCGTTTGCGCGCCACGCTGCGCCACGCCAACCCGGCAGCGCTGCGCGCCCAACTGGTCGAGTCCATCAAACGCTTCGAGACCGCCGCCCGCCAGCAAGGCCTGCCCAACGAACAGGTGGTGGCGGCGCGCTACATCCTGTGCACGCTGCTTGATGAATCGGCTTCCAGCACGCCGTGGGGCGGCTCGGGCGCGTGGTCGTCACAGAGCTTGCTGGTGCACTTCCACAACGAGGCCTGGGGCGGTGAAAAAGTTTTCCAGCTGCTGACACGCCTGGCCGAGACACCAGCCCAGCACCGCAACCTGCTCGAGCTGGTGTATGCCGCGCTGTCGCTGGGTTTTGAAGGCCGCTACCGTGTCATGAACGACGGCAAGGCGCAGCTGGACAGCGTGCGCGAACGCCTGGCGGGCAAGCTGCGTGAACTGGCCGGGCCGGCCGAACGCACGCTGTCGCCGCAATGGCAGGGCGTGGCGGCGGCGCCGGCAAGGCTCGCCGATGGCATCCCGCTGTGGGTGGTGGCCGCGGCACTGGCCTTCTTGTTGCTGGCCTTGTTTCTGGTGTTGCGCCTGACGCTGAACGCGCAGACCGACGCCACCTTCACCACGCTGCAAGGCATAGACAGCAAGGTGGCCGCCGCGCCGCCAGCACCACCCTCAGCGGCGCCGTTAGCTGCGCCGCCACCGCGCCTGGCGTCGCTGCTGAAAAGCGACATCGACGCTGGCGCCGTGGAAGTCAAAGACCTGGCCGACCGTTCCACTGTCACGCTGCGCGGCGATGGTGTGTTCGATGCCGGCAGCGCCGACGTGTCAACCAAAGCGCGCCCGCTGTTCGAGCGCATTGGCGCGGCGCTGAACCAGGTGCCGGGCCCGGTGCTGATTGCCGGTCACACCGACAACCAGCCGATACGTTCGCTGCGCTTCCCGTCGAACTGGCATTTGTCGAAAGACCGTGCGGCCAGCGTGAAGGCCTTGCTGGCCGCGTCGGTCAAGCCCGAGCGCTTGACTGCCGAAGGCCGCGCCGACACCGAACCGCTGGCCGACAACAACGCTGCCGACGGCCGTGCGAGGAACCGCCGCGTCGAAATCACCCTGCTGGCCAGCGGAGCCAACTGATGAAACGCTTCTTCCAATGGCTGCTCAGCCCGCTGGTCATCGGCACGCTGGGCTTGCTGGCGCTGTCGGCGCTGATCTGGTGGGTGGGGCCGTTGATCGGCATCGGCTCGGCGCACCCGCTGGACCCGCTGTGGGTGCGCGTGACGCTGCTGCTGGTGATCTGGGCGCTGTGGATTGGCGTGCAAAGCTGGAAGGCCTACAAACGCCGCCGCACCAACGCCGCGCTGTTGCAAGGCCTGGGCGCTGGCCCCTCGGCCAGCGACAAAGAAGCGCAGGTGCTGGCCACGCGCTTCAATGAAGCCGTGCATCGTTTGAAGGCCAGCAAGGGCCGCGGCTTCTTCGGTGGCGGCCAGTATCTGTACGAACTGCCCTGGTACGTGTTCGTCGGCGCGCCGGGCTCGGGCAAGACCACGGCGCTGATGAACGCCGGGCTGCAGTTCTTGTTGGGTGACACCGCCACGGGCAAAGGTTCGGTGCAAGGCGTGGGCGGCACGCGCAACTGCGAATGGTGGTTCACGCAAGACGCCGTGTTGGTCGACACCGCCGGCCGCTACGCCACGCAGGAAAGCGACAAGGACGTTGACGCCAGCGCCTGGGACAACTTCCTGGCGCTGCTGAAGCGCACGCGACCGCGCCAGCCCATCAACGGCGTGCTGCTCACGGTCAACATTCAAGACCTGCTGCAGCAAGGCAGCGCCGAGCGCGCCGAACATGCGGCCAAGCTGCGTGCGCGGCTGCATGAATTGCAGACCAAGCTGGGCGTGCGCGCGCCGGTGTATGTGCTGGTGACCAAGGCCGACCTGATAGGTGGTTTCAACGAAAGTTTCGAGGCGCTTTCCAAGGACGACCGCGACCAGGTCTGGGGCTTTACCTTTCCGGTCGATGCACCTGCCGGCGACGATCCGATGGCGCAGTTCCCGGCGCTGTACCAACAACTCCAGCAGCGGCTGGTGTCGCAGTTGGTAGACCGGCTGGAGAGTGAACGCGACGTGCTGCGCAAGAGCGCCATCTTTGCCTTCCCGCAAGAGTTCGCGGCCTTGCAAGGCGTGCTGGCCGACTTCTTGCGCCAGGTGTTTTCCGGCGGTGGTGCGGTGGAAGCGGCGCCCCGCGTGCGCGGTGTCTACTTCACCAGCGGCACGCAGGAAGGCTCGCCCATTGACCGTGTGATGGGTGCCTTGGCATCGTCCTTCGGCATGGGTGGCCGTGCCGCGGCCATCGCGCCGGGGCGGGGCAAGAGCTTCTTCCTGCACCGGCTGCTGAAGGATGTGGTGTTCGCCGAACGCGGCCTGGGCGCCTACAACCCAGTGGCCGAACGCCGCCGGCGTGTGCTGCGCCTGTCGGCCATGGCCGCGATGGCTTTGCTGACGGTGACGGTGGCCGTCGGCTGGGCCGTCAGCCGCGCCCGCAATCTCGACCACGCCGCGCAGGTGGCCGAACGCCTGCCGGCCTTGCGCCAGGGTGTGGAAGGCCTGCCGCCGCCGGTCAGTGCCGATGTCGCTGCCTTGCCGCTGCCGCTGGCTGCGGTGCGTGATGCCGCCAAGGTCGAAGCCTTTGCGCTGGAAGACCCGCCGATGCTCAACGGCCTGGGGCTGTACCAGGGCGACAAGCTCGACGCCGGCGCGCAAATCGCCTACCAGCGCTTGCTGCAAAAGTCGCTGATGCCGCGGGTGGCGCGGCGGCTGGAAGAACGCCTGCGCGCGGCCAACAAGGACAACCTGGAAAACGCCTACGAAGCGCTGAAGTCGTATCTGATGCTGCACCAGTCCGAGCGCTTTGACGCCGACGCGCTGAAGGCCTGGATAGGGGTCGATTGGGACGCCAACTACAACCGCATGGCGCCCGAACAGCGTGCGCAACTCGACGCCCACTTGGCCGCTTTGCTCGCGCTGGGCCCACCGCGCGCTGCGCTGGCCAGGGACGACAACCTCGTCACCAGCGTGCGCGAAATGCTGGCCGCCTACCCGCTGGAATACCGCGTCTACAGCCGCCTGAAGCGCCAGTACAAACCGGGCACCATGCCCGACTTCACGGTCGCCGGTGCCGCCGGCCCCAACGCCGCACAGGCGTTCGAGCGTGCCAGCGCCGAGCCACTCGGCAAGGGCATCTCGGGCCTGTTTACGCGCGACGGTTACCGCAAGGTGATGCTGCCTGCGATGCAAAAAGCCACGCCGCAACTGGCGCAGGAAGAAGGCTGGGTGCTTGGATTGAATGCGGGGCTGAAAACCGACCCCGCCCGGCTGCGCGACAGCCTGCTGGGCAATGCACTCACCGACAAGGTTAGGCGTCTGTACTTCGAGGACTACATCAAGACCTGGGACAAGTACCTCGATGACGTGAAGCTGGTGAAGCTGAACGACCCCGAGCGTGCGCTGGCCGTCTCTCGTCTGCTGGCGGCGGTCGATTCGCCACTGGCTGGATACCTGCGCGGCGTGGCCGAACAGACCAAGCTGGTGCAGCCCGTGGCTGCCCCCGGCGCGCTGGACAAACTGGCCGGCCAGGCCAAGGCCGAAGCCGCGCGCATGGCCGGTGCCGCGCCTGATGCCGGCGGTGGTGCCGGTGGCCCGCTGGAACGCATGGTCGACGACCATTTCGCCGCCATCCAGCGCCTGTTTGTCGGCGACCCGCCGCCCATCAACGAGACGCTGAAATTGTTTGGCGAACTGAATGCGCAACTGGCCGCCGTGGCTGCGGCCAAGGCCAGCAAGGCCCCGCCACCGCCGGGTGGTGGCGCAGAAAAGGTGAAGGCCGCCGCAGCCCAGCAGCCCGACCTGGTGCGGGGCATCGTCGAACAGGTGGCCGATGCCACCATCGGCCAAAGCCGCGGTGCCGAACGCGAAGGGCTGACGGCCGAGTTGAAGCCGATCACCGAAATCTGCAACCGCGCCATTACCGGCCGCTACCCGTTTGCCAGCGGCAGCAAGGCCGATGTGCTGCCGGAAGATTTCGGCCAACTGTTTGGCACCGGCGGGCTGTTTGACGACTTCTACCAGCGCCGCCTGGCCGCGCTGGTCGACCAGTCGGGCACGGTGTGGGCTTATCGCCCGCTGACCGACGGTTCACGCCCTGTGGCACCGGCGTCGCTGGCCGAATTTCAGCGTGCGCAACGCATCCGCGAAGTCTTCTTCCGCAGCGGCGGCAAGGTGCCGGCCATCCGCATCGAGATGCGCTTGTCTGAGCTGGAACCGACGCTGAAGGAGATCAGCTTTGACATCGACGGCCAGGTACAAAAACTCACCAGCAGCGGCCCGTCGATCAGCATCGCCTGGCCCAGCCCGCGGCTGGCTTCGGTGATACGCATGACCACCGGCCTGGGCGCTGCCGGGCCGCTGGTGATGACCGAAGGGCCGTGGGCGCTGTTCAGGCTGTTCGAGCGCTTCACCATCGAGCCCGGCGGCGTGCCCGAAAAGTTCAGCGTCATCATGAACCTGGACGGCAAGCGGGCGCGGCTGGAGGTCATCGCCGCCAGCGTCTTCAACCCCTTCCAGTTGCGCGAGATCAAGCAGTTCCGCTGCCCCGCGGCCCTCTAGCGTGAAGCCGGCGCGAAGGTGAGCACCCCGTGAACGCCGCCGCCGCAGCAGCGCCCCCTGGCTGGCACGGCAAGCTGCCGTCGCTGGGCGATTTTGCGTCGCGCCGGCTGGACGCCAGCTTCATCGAACCCTGGGACGGCTGGCTGGCCGCCGGCCTGCTGGCGCTGCGCGAAGCCCAGCCCGAGAACTGGCTGGACGACTATCTGGGCTCGCCCAGTTGGCGTTTCCTGTTGATGCCCGGCGTCATGCCGGGGCAGACGACCGGCGACGCCGGCACACAAGCCTGGGCTGGCGTGCTGATGCCGTCGGTGGACCGCGTCGGCCGCTACTTCCCGTTGACGCTTGTGCTGCCGCTGGGGGCGGGCCCGGCATCCACACAACAACTGGCCGGCGTGTGGCACTGGCTGTCGCGGCTGGACGAGTTGGCGCGCGACGCGCTGTACGAGGACTGGACGGCCGACCGGCTGGAAGAAGAACTGGCCCGCATGGCGCTGCCCGAGCTGTCGCCGCCGCTGCCACCCGACACCGGGGCGCCGCTGTCAGAAGGCAGCCTGGTTGAAGTGCGCGCCGAGCGCAACGCCGACGCCGTGTGGCACATCGGCGTCGAAGCTCAGCGCGCCTGGGCTGGCGGTGCCCATGGACGCGCCTGGTGGCATGCACGGCCCGACGAAGGGCCACCGCGTTTGCTGCTGTCGCGCGGCTTGCCGGCCGCAGCTTCGATGGCCCGGCTGTTCGGCCCGGCTGCGACAATCTGAATCTTCGTGCCTGCGCACCTGCTTGTTTTTTCCTCAACCCGGCCATGACTTCTGACGCCAACGACGACGACCGCACCGTCATTCGGCCCCCGGGCTCATCTGCTGCCACGGGCTTCCAGAAGACCGAATGGTCGGCGGCCAACGCCATACCCGCCAACGTGCTGCCGGCCGACGCGATGGCGAAGACGCAGATCGCTTCGGCGCCTCTGTCTTCGCACGGCACCGACATGGCCGGCAACCTGCCGGTGGGCACGCGGCTGGGTGAATTCGAGATCACCGCGCTGATCGGTGAAGGTGGCTTTGGCATCGTCTACCTGGCGCAAGACCATTCGCTGCAGCGGCGCGTGGCGCTGAAGGAATACATGCCTTCGTCATTGGCCGCACGCGCCGGTGGCAGCCAGGTGCAGGTGAAGAGTGCGCGCCACCGCGAAACCTTTGAGGCCGGGCTGAAGAGCTTCATCAACGAAGCGCGTTTGCTGGCCAGCTTCGACCACCCCAGTCTGGTCAAGGTGTACCGCTTCTGGGAAGCCAACGGCACCGCCTATATGGTGATGCCGCTGCTGGACGGCTCGACCTTGAAGGACGTGCTGAAAGGCCTGGGCCAGCGGCCCGATGAAGCCTGGCTGCGCAGCGTGCTGGGGCCGCTGACCGAAGCGCTGCTGGTGATCCACGCCGAGCAGTGCTACCACCGCGACATTGCGCCCGACAACGTGATGCTGCTGCCCAGTGTCAACCGCTGGCTGCTGTTGGATTTCGGCGCCGCGCGCCGCGTCATTGGCGACATGACGCAAGCGCTGACGGTGATCCTGAAACCCGGCTACGCGCCGGTCGAGCAGTACGCAGAAATCCCGGGCATGAAGCAAGGCCCGTGGACCGATGTCTACGCGCTGGCCGCGGTGGTGTATTTCGCCATCATCGGCAAGACGCCGCCGCCCTCGGTGGGGCGTTTGCTCAACGACACCTATGTGCCGCTGGCGCAGGCCGCCGAAGGCCGCTACAGTGAACGTTTCCTGTCGGCCATAGACCGTGCTTTGGCGGTGCGGCCCGAGGAACGCACGCAGAGCATTGGCGAATTGCGCCACGAGTTGGGCCTGGGCGAAGTGGTACTGGAAAGCTACACCACGCGGCCCATTCCGCCCGGCACCGAAATGCCCGTGCGCCGCGCCACCGAAACCACGCAGGTGCTGACCGGCATGCGGGGCACGGCAGCGCTGCCGCCTGCCGCACCACCGCCTGCGCCGCCCGTGGCCCTGGCCACGCCACCGCGCAAGGGCAACAACACGGTGGTGGTGGCAGGCATTGGCGTGGTGGTGCTGGGCGCGTTGGCTTTTGGCGGCTATGCGCTGCTGGCACCCAAGCCGCGGCCTGCGCCGGCAGACCCCGTGGTGGTGGCACCGACGCCAGCGCCAGCGCCTGCACCCGCGGCTTCTGTGGTGGCTGCCGTACCAGCGCCAGCGCCTGCACCGGCCCCGACCCCTGTCGCACCTGCGCCGGCCGCAGCCCCGGTGGCCACCACGGCCTTCGACGTGCCGCAGCAGTTTGCCGCCATCGTGAAAGCCCAAACGCCGGGCTTCGACGTGCGCCTGCAGCCCAACAAGACCAGCTACCGCATCGACAAGGACGAGCTCAGCTTCACCATCCAGACTGAGCGTGAAGGCTATGTTTACGTCTTCATGTACGGCACCGACCAGATCCTGATGCAGCTCTACCCGAACATCAAACACGGCTCGATCAAGGTCAAGAAGGGTCAGGCACTGAAGCTGCCGCAACTGCCCGACGTGTTCCTCACCACCGGCCCCACCGGCCCCACCGATTTGCTGGTCATGGTGTCGCCGCGCCAGCGCGACCACAGCGCCATGCGGCCGAAGAAAGACGGCGCCTACCGCGTCTTCCCCACCGGCGCTGAAGCCGCGGGGCTGGCCACGGCAGCGGGCGGTCCGGCACCCATGGCCGGCAAGGTCATCTGCCCGGCCAACGGCCCTTGCGACGACGAGTTCGGCGCCGCGCTGGTGCGTGTTGAAGTGGTGCCATGACGCGAAGCCTCAAGGGTCTCCCGAGTGCGAATGCGCGCTTGGCGGGAAGACGCGCAGCGTCAAAGGTGCACCAGTGAACAAGGCTTTCGTCAAGGAAACTGATGGTCTTGACGACGAGGACGAAGAAACCCCCGGTCTGCCGCCGCTGCCGGCCGGCACGCGCAACTACCTCACGCCGGCCGGCTACAAACGCCTGCGCGAGGAGTTGATGACGCTGCTGGACGTCGACCGGCCCAAGATCGTCGAGGTCGTGTCTTGGGCCGCCAAGAACGGCGACCGCAGCGAAAACGGCGACTACCTGTATGGCAAGAAGCGCCTGCGCGAAATCGACCGCCGCATCCGCTTTCTGACCCAGCGCCTGGACATCGCTGAAGTGGCCGACCCTTCGGTGCACCACGGCAAGGATTTGGTGTTTTTTGGCGCCACCGTCAGCTACGCCACCGCGGCCGGCGATGAACGCACCATCACCATCAAAGGCATAGACGAAGCCGACAGCCTGGCCGGCGAAGTCAGCTGGATAGCGCCGATTGCGCGCGCGCTGTTGAAGGCGCGTGTGGGCGACGAGGTGGCACTGATGACGCCGGCCGGCGTTGAGCGCATTGAGGTGCTGCAAGTGCGCTACCCCAAGCCCGACTGAACGGCACAGGGTTGTGCAGGCCCCACAGCGGCGGTGGTCAGTTCTCGATCTGCAGCCGCGTGACTTCGAGCCTGACCTGGCCCGGGCCCCAAACACCCACACCGGCCACCACCCGGCCGGCGCGCAAGTCGCGCGGCGTGCCGCGCGTGAACACGGTGGTGTCTGACCAGTGCAGTTGCAGGCCGCCCAGGGTCATCAGATGCAGCGTCTTGTCATAGGCATCCAGGCGCCCTTCGAACTCCAGCGGTTCGCTCGCCTGGGCATGCACCTCACGGGCCACCAGAACGCCGCCGCGCACCGTGCCCGATACCTCGACAGCGGCACCCAGCACCAGATACGCAGCGCCCTCGACGATGGCGGCTGTTGCATTCACTGGCACACCATCCAAAGCGAAGCTATTGACGCTGTCGAACTGCGTCACACGGCCTTCCAGGTTGGCGTTCACGTTGTCGGGTGGACGCAGCGCGTCGTCGCGCACGGCGAGCAGTTCCCAGACGCCATCCGGGCCCTGCGTGCCCAGCACGGCCCGTACGACCGAGCCTGCAATCAGTGCCGCCGCCACGATGGCCGGGTTGCTGGCGCGCGCCAGCAGTGTGCCGATCTGCAGCTGGCCGGTGCCGTGGTCGACGGCGGCCAGCAGCCCGCGCAGCATCGGGCTTTCGCCCGCCGCCATGCGGGCCACGCGCGTGGCGACGATGCGCCCGCCGGCGAGGTCCAGCTGACCCCAGATGCGCAAAGGGGTGTTGGGCGCCAGCAGGTCGACGCCGGGGCCGTAGACCGTGCTGGCGTTGATGCTCACGCGCTGCTCCAGCAGCAGCAGGGTGTGGGCATCCAGCCGCTGCGCCACGCCACGCAGCTGCGTGTCCACCACCAGGGTCTTGGCCTGCGCCATGCTCACGCCGGCCGGTGCGCTGATGGGCCCGGCCAGCACCCGCGCCGTCATGCCGATTTCGATGTCGCTGTCGTGCAGCGGCTGGCCGTCACCGTCGGTCAGCACGGCCTCCTTGGTGTTCAGCGTCACACCGCCCATATAGAGCGGCCGCACCCCGGCTACGGGGCCACTGATCAGGGTGTCCGCACGGTATCCCGTGCCTCCAGCCCCGACACCCAAGGGGTAACTCCGCGCCGTCTCGGTCTGCACGCCGGACGTACCACCGCCATCGCTGCCACCACCACAGGCCGCCAGCGCCCCGCTGCCGGCCAGGGCCAGAACCAGGCGCCGGCGCGTAGGCATCGTTTCAAGGCTTGACGGCTGCTGGGTCTTCATCGTCGGTCTCCGGTTCATGGAAAGTAAACAGGCCGATGCGGGCGCGATGCTTCGCTGCGTGCCCGGCGGCCTTGTCTTGCGCTATCAGTCTTTCGATCTCGGGCACCACTTCGGCCAGCATGCGCTGCCATTGCGCGCTCACCAGTTTGTGCATGGCTTTGGCCGATTCCAGGCTGAGTTCGTCGGCAAAGATGGCCTGCTCAAAATGGCTGTTCTCGCGGCGGATGACGTTGGCGGTGGCGGCCGCCAGGTGGTCGCCCACGTTGGCGCCAAGGAAGCCGTAAAGCTGCGCATCGTCCTTGGCCGGCACGTAGCGATCGGCCTGCAGGTTCACGGTCAGGCCGTCTTCGCTCAAGGTCACCAGGTCCTGGCGCAGCATCTCGTCAAGCAGGCTGCGCGGATGCACATGCCGCGTCACCGAATGTGCCAGGCTCTCGAAGCTGGGGGCCTTGCCGGTACGCGGCAGCGCACGGGCTTGCCCATGACCATCCCGCAGGCGCTTGGCGGTGCTCCAGCGCAGGTAGACCTGGTTCACGGCTGAGGGCTTTTGCACGCTGCGCGGCAGCATCGCGGCGTCCAGCCGCGCCACTTCGCGCCGGCTCAAACCCGTGGCCGTGGCGACCTGGCTCACGTCGCGCTCACCGCTGCTGCCAGACTCGCGCCGACGCTCGCGTGCGGCGCGCACATAGGCGCGCTTGAGCACTTCCTCGACATGATCGGCGGGCAGGCCCTGGGCCACGCAAAGGCGCGCAAGGGGCAGCAGGACGGCTTCGACCGCCCCCAGTAACAACTCATGACGTTCTTCCATTTGACAGTTTGATTCTGGGGTCGCAAACTCAAATGCGCAATATGTGCATTTACTCGAATCACCAACGTGCTGGAGAAGCCCTGATGCCCAACTACACCCTGAACGTGAATGGCGTCAGCCAAACCGTTGCCGCCAGCGACGGCGGCATGCCGCTGCTGTGGGTCTTGCGCGACCTGCTGGGCCTGACCGGCACCAAATACGGTTGCGGCATCGAAATCTGCAAGGCCTGCACGGTACTGGTCAACGGGCAGCCTGAGAAGTCTTGCGTCTACGACGTGTCGTCGGCCGTCGGCAAGGCGGTGACCACCATCGAAGGGCTGTCGCCCGACCGCAGCCACCCGGCGCAAGTGGCGTGGATAGCCAACCAGGTGCCGCAGTGCGGCTGGTGCCAGCCGGGCATGTTGATGGCCGTGGCCGGCGCGATGAATGCCGGGCACCACGGCAACGAGATCGTGGCTGAGCTGAGCAACGTCTGCGTGTGCGGCACCTACCAGCGCATCAAGCAGGCCGTCGTCGGCCTGTGAGGGAGGCGCCCACCATGAACACCACCACATTCGACCGTCGGCAATTCATAGCTGCGCTGGGGGCAGCAGGCGCTGCAGCCAGTGGCCTGACCCTGGCGCTGGTACTGCCGCAGCACGCCGAAGCGGCGGCCGGCAAGGCATCCAGCAAGGCCGCCAACACAGCTGTCAATTCCTGGCTGACCATAGGCAGCGACGACAGCATTACTCTGACCGTCGGCGCGTCAGACATGGGCCAGGGTTCGTTCCAGGGCCTGGCGCAAATCCTCTGCGAAGACCTGATGGTGCTGCCCACGCGCGTGCAGATGCGCCAAGGCCAACCCACGATGTTGGCCCCGGCGCCCATCGGCACCGCCATCAACACCGTGGGCAGCGGCGTCACGCGCAACAACTTCTGGAAGCTGCGCGACGCCGGCGCCATCGCCCGTGAGATGCTGGTCAGCGCCGCGATGGCCGCGCAGGGTGACGCCACACGGGCCAACTACAGCGTCAGCAACGGCCTGATCCTGCACGGGCCCAGCGGCAGCAGCTACAGCTACGGCCAGGTGGCCACCGCCGCAGCCCTGTTGCCGGTGCCCGCCAGTGCGGCGCTGGTGCCCGACAGCCAATTCACTTGCATAGGCAAGTCATTTCCGCGCGCCGACATACCTTTCAAAGTGGACGGCAGCGCGGTGTATGGGCTGGACGTGCGCCTGCCCAACATGGTCTACGCCATCATCAAGCACGCGCCCACGTTCGGCAGCACCCTGGTGGCCACGCCGGCGGTGCCCAGCGGCATGATCGCCGTGGTGCCCACCAAGGTCTGGGCCGGCACCGGCCGTGGCGGTGATGTCGCGGGTAACACCAACGCCGTGGCTGTGGTCGGCAGCAACACCTGGGACGCCTGGCAGGGCGCCAAGCGGCTGTCGCCGCAGTGGACGCTGCCGGCCAACGCGGCGCAGCTGAATTCGGCGCAGTTCCTGGCCGATGCCCAGACGCTGATGACCAACGCACTGCCGTACAACGCGGCGTCACCCAGCCCGCTGAACGCGCTGTACACCGTGGAGTCCGCCGGGATGACGACATCACGCACGGGTGCCAGGCCCCGGGTGTCCATCAACAGCACCTACGCCTTTCCGTATGTGGCACATGCCACGCTGGAGGTGCTGAACTGCACGGTCGACTACGTCGCCGGCGTGCGCTGCGAGGTCTGGGCGCCCACGCAATCGGCGCGGTCGGCGTTGAGTATCGTGATGGCCATCACCGGCATGACGGCCGCGCAGGTCACGGTGCACGCCACTTTCCTGGGCGGCGGGCTGGGCCGCAAGGCCGAGGTCGACTTCATCAGCCAGGCCGTGCAGGTGGGTATGGCGCTGGGCCGACCTGTGAAGCTGATGTGGCCGCGCGAGGAAGATTTTGCGCATGACCAGTACCGCCCCGCGGCGCTGGTCAACGTGCGTGCCACGGTGGCGTCTGCGGGGAACATCGGCGAGTGGAACTACCGCAACGTGTCGCCGTCCATCCTGGGCCAGCGTGGTGTCACCTTGCCCGCCACGGGCGACAGCCAGGGCTACGAAGGCGCCCAAGCCCTGCCGTATGCCTTCGCGTCGCGCCTGGTGCAATGGGTGCGGCAGGACGCGCCCGTCCCGGTGGGTTTTTGGCGCAGCGTGGGTGCGTCGATCAACACCTTCGCGGTGGAATCTGCCATCGACGAGTTGGCCTTCGGCTTCGGCCAAGACCCCTACCAGTTCCGCCGCACCCGCATCACCAACCCGCGCTGGCTGGCCGTGCTGGACGCCGCGGCCAGCGCCGCCGGCTGGAACAACGCGCTGCCGGCGGGTTCGGCCCGCGGCATTGCGGTGGGCACGGCCTTCAACACCATCGTGGCCCAGGTGGTCGAAATCTCTGGCGTCAGCACCAGCAGCATCAAGGTCAGCAAGGTGACGGTGGCGGTGGACTGCTACCTGCCCGTGGCGCCGGCGATGATCGAAGCGCAGATCATCGGTGGCGTGGTGCATGGCATGAACGCCGCGCTGTGGGGCCGCCAGACCTTCACCAACGGCGCCGCCGACATCAAGAACTTCAACCGCAGCCGCATGATGCGCATCAACGAGATGCCGGCGGTGAAGGTGGTTGTGATGCCGGCGCCGGACGTGGCCATCCGCAGCACGGCCATCGGCGGCGTCGGTGAGTTGGGGGTGCCCACTTTCGCGCCGGCCCTGGCCGCAGCCTGCTTCAAGCTGACCGGCACACGCCAGCGCAGCCTGCCGTTCTTTCCGAACGCGACGATGTCGGACTGAGCTCAGACCGAGTTCAAACTGAGTTCAAACGGTGCGGTTGCGCGACACGCGCAGCACCACCGGCGAGCGGTGCATCGTGCGCAACACGTCGGCCAGGTGCACGCGGTCGCGCACGCTGACCAGCAGGCGCAACTCGATGCTTTCGTCGGTGGCTTCGGCGTCCATGTCCAGGTGCGTGATGTCGGCTTCGGCGCTGCTGATCGATGAGGCCACCTGGGCCAGCACGCCCTTGCCGTTCTTCACCAACACGAAGACCTGCGTTTCGAAGGTGCGGGTCAGCTCCTCGGCCCAGTCGACCTGCATCCAGCGTTCGCTGTCGCGCTCCAACAGGCGCTTGGCCGCAGGGCAGTCGGCGGTGTGCACCAGCAGGCCTTCACCGCGGCCCAGGTAGCCGACGATCTGGTCGCCGGGTATCGGCCGGCAACAGGTCGCAAACTGGATCGAAGCACCTTCGCCGCCGTCCACCAGCACTTCACCCTGCGTGTGCGTGCTGTCGTCCTGGCCATAGCGGCCCAAAGTGAGTGTCACAGCGTCGGGTTTGATGCCGCGTTCGCCCATCATTTGCGCCATGCGCTTGGCCACGATGGTGGCGATTTTCTTGCCCAGGCCGATGTCAGTCAGCAGCTCACCGCGGTTGCGGTTGCCGCTCCAGCGGGTGAGCTGCAGCCACAGCGCGGTGGCCACCGTGTCGCTGGGGTCTGATGACGGCAACTGCAAGCCTTCGGCGCGCAAAGCCTGGGCCAGCAGCTTGTCGCCCAGGGCGCGTGATTCCTCGCCTTCCATGGTCTTCAGGTGGTGGCGAATCTTGCTGCGCGCGCGGCCGGTGCGCACCATGCTTAGCCAGGCCGGGTTGGGGCGCGCGCCCGGCGCGGTGATGATTTCCACCACGTCACCACTCTTCAGTTCGGTGCGCAGTGCGACGGGCTCGCCATTCACCTTGGCCGCCACCGTGTGCTGGCCCACGTCAGAGTGAATGGCATAGGCAAAGTCCACCGGCGTGGCGCCGCGCGGCAGCGCCAGGATCTTGCTGCGCGGCGTGAAAACATAGACCGCATCGGGGTGCAGATCGATCTTCACATGTTCCAGGAACTCGGCCGCGTCGCGCGTTTCGTCTTGAATGTCGAGCAGGCTTTGCAGCCACAGCGCTGACAGCCGCTGCGCGTCGGCCGCGGCATTGCCTTTGTCGCTGGTTTTGTAGATCCAGTGCGCCGCAATGCCCTTTTCGGCCACCGCGTGCATGGCCTCGGTGCGCATCTGGAATTCCACTGCCGTGCCCAGGGGGCTAACAAGCGTAGTGTGCAGGCTCTGGTAGCCGTTGGCCTTGGGGATGGCGATGAAGTCCTTGAAGCGCCCGGGTACCGGCTTGTAGAGCTGGTGCAAAACGCCCAGGGCGACATAACACTCGGTCAGGGTGGGCACGACGATGCGAAAACCGAAGATGTCGCTGACCTGCGCAAAGCCGGCGTGCTTCTCGCGCATCTTGTGATAAATCGAATAAATCGTCTTCTCACGCCCGCTCACGACGACCTTGATCTTGTGCTGTCCGAAGGCTTTTTCCACCTCTTTTTGCACCCGGTCCACGATGTCACGGCGGTGGCCGCGCGCGCGCTTCACGGCCTTGGCCAGCGCGGCGTGGCGCCAGGGGTAGAGCAACTCGAAACACAGCTCTTGCAGTTCGCGGTAAATCTGGTTCAGCCCCAGGCGGTGGGCGATGGGCGCGTAGATGTCGAGTGTTTCCCGCGCGATGCGCCGGCGCTTGTCGGCCGCCATGGCCTGCATGGTGCGCATGTTGTGCAGGCGGTCGGCCAGCTTGATGAGGATGACGCGCACGTCACGCGCCATCGCCAGCAGCATCTTGCGAAAACTCTCGGCCTGGCTTTCTTCGCGGGTGTTGAAGTGCAGCTTGTCCAGCTTGGTCAAGCCGTCCACCAGATCGGCCGTGGGCGCGCCGAACTTCTCTATCAACTCGGTCTTGGTGACGCCCTGGTCTTCAATCGTGTCGTGCATCAGCGCGGCCATGATGGCCTGCGCGTCCAGCTTCCAGTCGGCACACAGGCCGGCCACCGCAATCGGGTGGGTGATGTAGGGCAGGCCGCTGGCGCGGAACTGGCCCAGGTGCGCGGCGTCGGCGAATTTGTAGGCCTCGCGCACCAGCTTCAGGTCGCCCTTGGCCAGGTAGCCCAGCTTGTCCACCAGCGCAGCAAAAGAAGACACCTCGGCGGCCAGCGCGGGGGCTTGTTGAACCAGCGGCGCACGCTGCAGCCCTTGCAAGGCAGCAGGCAACAACTCGGCAGCGAGCGAACGCAGACTCATGGGCCGAATTTAGCGTGCTTTGGCCACCGCGGCCTTGCGCCGGGGCAAAGGCCACGGGCCAGAGCTTTGCCCGCACTTCGCTGGCGCCCAAACGCCAACGGGGCCCTGTCTTTCGACAAGGCCCCGTGTTGAGGTGAAAACCGTCAGAAGCGCTTCAGACCGGCACCTTGCGCAGCATTTCGATACCAATTTCGCCAGCGGCGATTTCGCGCAACGCGGTCACGCCGGGCTTGTTCTTGGTTTCGATCTTGGGCGCGTGGCCTTGGCTCAACATGCGGGCCCGGTAGGTGGCCGCCAGCACGAGCTGAAAGCGGTTGGGTATCTTGACGAGGCAGTCTTCAACAGTGATGCGGGCCATGGATGCCTTTGTGAATTTTGCGGAAAAACTGTGGGGCCCCAGCGGAGGCTCAAACCAGGCCCAGCGCGGCAAACACCTGTGAACGGTTGCGCTGTTGGGCGGCGTACTTCAGGCGCTGTGAACGCACGACCGTGGTCAGGTCGAACAGCGCTGTTTCAAACAGGCTGTTGATGATAACAAAGTCGAAGTGGCGGGCCTGCGCTACTTCAGTCCGTGCATTGGCCAGGCGTTGTGCGATGACATCGGGGTGGTCTTCACCGCGGCGGTTCAGGCGCTGCGCCAGTTCGTCCCAACTCGGCGGCAGGATGAAGATCAGCACCGCGTGGGTGAAAAGCTGCTTGATCTGCAGCGCGCCCTGCCAGTCGATTTCCAGCACCACATCATCGCCATGGGCCAGGCGCGCTTCGATGGCGGTGCGGCTGGTGCCATACAGGTGGCCGTGCACCTGGGCGTGCTCGAAGAAATCGCCATGGGCGATCTTCTGCTGGAAGCTGGGCTCGTCTATGAAGTGGTATTCGCGCCCGTCCACTTCCTGGCCACGCGGCAAGCGCGTGGTGTGCGACACCGACACCGCCAGGTGTTTGTCGAGTTCCAGCAAGGCCTTGACGAGGCTGGACTTGCCCGTGCCACTGGGCGCTGCCACACAGAATAAGTTGCCCGGTGTTTCCATGCTTGCGGGGCGAACGCACCAGCATTCAACCCCGCAAACAGTTTATCAGTCGAGATTCAGAGGCTGATCGCTCCCTGACCGCCCCCTGATTGCCCCTAGACCGATGCTTGACCGATGCTTGACGGCTCAGTGCCCCGCGGCGTCCTGCGGCCGGCTGGCCTCGAACAGAAACCAGGTGCGGCGTTCGGTCTCGTCTATCCAGACTTCAATGAAGCTGGCGCTGGCGATGTCCTCGCTTTCGTCGCACACGCCATGGACTTCACGCAGGCGCTTGGCCAGAGTCTGGTTGTCCTCGCACAACTCGGCCAGCATGTCAGACGGTTCCACATAGTCGGCGTCGTTGTCCAGGATGCGCTGGGTGCGCGCAATGTGGCCGATGGACCGCAGCGTCGTGCCGCCCAGCTTGCGGATGCGCTCGGCAATCGGGTCGGTCATGGCGTAGATCTGTTCTGACTGCTCATCAAGCATGACGTGATAGTCACGAAAGTGCGGGCCGCTCATGTGCCAATGAAAGTTCTTGGTCTTCATGTACAGCGCAAACACGTCGGCCAGGATGCCGTTCATCGCGGCCGAGACATCGGTGGTGGCCGCGGCCTTCAGGTCGCTGGGCGTCAGCAGCGGCGCCTTGCGGCGTTGTTTGGCGGTGGGCGCAGCTTTCTTCGGGTTCTTGTTCATGAGGGCCTGTCAGTGGAAGGGCGGCGCCGACGGCGCCGTATGGCCAGTATCGGCAACGACATCACGGCGACTCTGTTCGCTGCCGCACGCTGGTTCAACGCCAGTTGCACCAACCACAGCGCCAGCACGCCCGCGGCAGCCACGGCCAGCGCCGTGCCCAGCGTCTGCTGGTCGTCCAGCAGATAGGCGTTGCACAAACGGGTGGTCGAGTCTTGGTACAGCGCGCCCACCACGGCCCACATCGGCAGCACGTTGCCCAGGAAGAAAGCCTGCACGACGGTGCCGGCGCGCTGCCACGACAGCCTGAGCGCGGCGCCGCTGATGACCAGCGCCAGCAGCTTGACGCCTTCCGCACGCAGGTCCACCAGCGCCAGGTCCAGCACGCGCGGCACCATCAGCACGGCCATCGTCACCGCGGCCAGCAGCAGCCCGGCGACGCCCAGTTCGTTGCAGCGCTGCAGGCCTTGCTGCCAGCGCCGCGGCACGGTACCGATCAGCAGTGCGCCAGCCGCCAGCAGCGCCGGGTACTGGACCATCATGTGCAGCGTCATGCTCGACTCTGCGGCGTGTCTGACGGGCGGCAGCAGCAGCAGCGTCAAAAGCATGGCGCCGAAAAGCTGTCCATGGCCAGGCTGTCGGCGCTGGTGCCGCCCCAGCCGCCCCAGTTGCCGAAGGCGCGCCAGGCGCCGGGGTGTCACAGCAGCCGGCCTGGCGGTACGGGCCGCAGCAGCGCGCGCGCAAAGGCCAGCGCCAGAGGGGCTTCGGTGTCGTCGAAGATGCGCACCAGCCGGCCTTGTTCGTCGACCACCAGCAGCGCGGCGTTGTGTTCATAGCCACCCCGCCCATCGGCAATCACCACCACTTGCCAGGCCTTCAGCAAACGCTGCAACTGAGCGGTGTCAGGCACCGTGGCCAATCGCCAGTGCAGGGGGTCGGCACGCCACAGCGTGGCGTAGCGCTGCAGCTGTTCGATGTCGTCGTGGGCCGGATCGAAACTGATGGAAAGCAGCCTGACTTGAGGCGCGGTGCTGTCGTCGGCGCGGTGAAGCGCCGGCGCCGAGAGGGCTTGCTGCAGCTGCTGAAGGCTGCTGCCCAGTGCCTGGCAAATGCCCGGACAGCGGGTGTAGAGAAAGCTGACGATGGTGACGCGGCCGGGGCTGGCCAGCAGGTCTTGCAGGCCCAGGCCGCTGAGGCCCTGGCCCAGCAACGTGGCCGCCGGCGCGGCCACCGGCGCGCTGGCCACCGCATGCCGGCGTGCGCCCTCGGCCGTCCAGACCTCGAAGCCTGCGGTCAACCACGATGCGGCCAGGCCGCCCAGCAAGGCGACGGCCACGCAGGCTAGGGTTGTGCGCAGCATGGTGTGACTGGGCGGGGGCGTCGGCATCTGCCTGGGCATAGGCATCTGCCTGGGCATGTGCCCGGGCGTCTGCAGCACGGGGTCTTCACGGCGCCCGCGCGCCGAGTGCCTTCAGTTCGGCGCCGCCGCTGAAGGGCGTGGTTCGGGTGCCGGCCTTGCGTTCCTTGGCGAACAGCTCGGCCGTCACCGGGGCGGCCTTGTTGG
>JANMJI010000019.1:0-2887 GCA_031371275.1 Betaproteobacteria bacterium | reverse complement strand
TGGTTCACCCGCGGGCCTGGCGCCCAACACCCCGGGGCCGCGATGGCCGTGGGCGCGCTGTTTGCACTTTCCCTCGACACCATGGCGCTGGCCGCGATGTTTGCGTTGAGCGGCACCGCCGCCGGTGGCTTCTGGGCTGCGGCGGCCTTGGGCGTGGCCTTTGCCGCCGGCATGCTGTTGACCAACGGCGGCAATGGCTGGTGGCTGGCCCACTTGCTGGCCCGCGGCGGCGCTGGCGCGGCGCGCGCCTCACGCGCCACGGCGGCACTGGTGGCGGTGGTCAGCCTGGGCGTGGCCGCGTTGGGTGTGGCGCGCTGGATTTCACCCGCGGCCGACGCCTGGGTTGAAGGCGCTGGTGTCTGGCTGGGTGCGGCGTTGCTGACCACGGTGCTGGCCACCACCTGCGCGTTGCTGTGGCGCCAGCGCCGCAAGCATTTGATTCCCGCACCGCAAGCCGCTGCATCCGAAACCCCAGCCTTGCCGTATGTCACCTAAACCCCAGGAAAATCGGCATGCCGCCCTGTGTTAAGAAGAATCTTGTTAATCGTGTGTGGTCGATGGGCCCCCTGCTGCTGGGTGTGGGCAGTGCCTTGGCACAGACCACCACAGGCGGCACGCCGACCATCACCATCAACGGCCACTACGACAACTCGGTGGGCAGCAGCGACGCCGCTTCGCAAGGCGTTGTCAGCGCCGCGCTGCTGAAAAGCCGCCCCGCGCTGCGGCCGGGCGAAGTGCTTGAATTCGTGCCCGGCCTGATCGTCACCCAGCACGCCGGCGACGGCAAAGCCAACCAGTATTTCCTGCGCGGCTTCAACCTCGACCACGGCACCGACTTCGCCACCAGCGTCGACGGCGTCCCCGTCAACATGCCCACCCATGCCCACGGCCAGGGCTACACCGACCTGAACTTTTTGCTGCCAGAACTGGTGCAGCGCATCGAATACCGCAAAGGCCCCTACTTCGGGCAGACGGGTGATTTCGGCAGCGCCGGCGCCGCCGACATCGTCTACGTGCGCAAGCTGGACGCGCCCTTTGCCAGCCTGGCACTGGGCAACAACGGCTACCGCCGCGGCGTGGCCGGCGCTTCCACAGATGTGGCGCCCGGCATCACGCTGCTGGGCGCGCTGGAGCTGATGCAAAACGACGGCCCGTGGACGGTGCCCGAAAAACTGCGCCGCACCAACCTCGTCACCAGCCTGGCCGGCGGCACTGCAGCACAAGGCTGGAGTGCGCGCCTGCTCGGCTACCGCGCCCGCTGGACCAGCACCGACCAGATACCGCAAAGCCTGATAGCCGCCGGCACTTACAACGGCCGGCCTTTCGGTCGCTTTGACAGCCTGGACCCGACCGCCGGCGGCGACACCGGCCGCACCAGCCTGGCCGCCGAATGGCACGGGCAGGACGCTGTGGGGCGCACTCGTTTGGCGGGTTATGTGCAGCGCTACAGGCTCGACCTGAATTCCAACTTCACCTATGCGCTGGAACGCCCGCTGGACGGCGACCAGTTCAAGCAGCGCGACGAACGCACGGTCTACGGCCTGAGCGCCAGCCGCACCCTCAACCACACGCTGCTGGGCCTGGAAGCGCGCAGTGAAGTGGGTCTGCAACTGCGCCACGACCGCATCCGCGTGGGGCTGTTTGATGCGGTGGCGCGGCGCATCACGGCCACCATCCGCGATGACCGCGTACAGCAAACACTGCTCGGCACCTACGCGCAGACTGCGCTGCAATTCAACCCCGTGCTGCGCGGTGTGTTTGGCGTGCGCGCCGACAGCGTGCGCAACCAGGTTGACGCGCTGACGCACCCAGAAAACGGCGGCCGCGCCAGTGCCTCGCAACTGTCGCCCAAGTTGACTTTGGTCGCAGGTCCGTTTGCAAAGACAGAGTTCTTCTTCAACGCCGGCCGCGGCTTCCACAGCAACGACGCCCGCGGCACCACCATCACCCGTGACCCGAAGAACGACGACCCCGCCAGCAATGCGGTAGACAAGGTGCCGGCACTCGTCGCTTCACGCGGGTTCGAGCTGGGCGCGCGCACCGAAGCGCTGCCCGGGCTGCAAAGCTCGCTGGCGCTGTGGACGCTGAAGTTCGGCTCAGAGCTGGTCTACATCGGTGACGCCGGTGCCACCGAAGCCAGCAACGCCAGCAAGCGCCGCGGTGTCGAATTCAACAACCGCTGGACGCCGGTGCCGTGGTTCTTGCTGGACGCCGACTTCGCCTGGACACACGCCCGCTTCGACAACGGCGACCGCATTCCCAATTCGGTGGACAGCGTGGCCTCGGTGGCCGCCACGGTGCGTGACCTGGGCCCCTGGTCGGCCAGCCTGCAGCTTCGCTACCTGGGGCCGGGCCCGTTGATCGAAGACAACAGCGTGCGCTCGTTTTCTTCGCTAACAACCAACCTGCGTGTCAGCCGCCGGCTTGCCGCCAGCACCGAATTGACACTCGACGTGTTCAATGTGCTGGACCGCAAGGTCAACGACATCCAGTACTTCTATGAGTCACAGCCGCGCGGGCTGGACGCGCAGGATGGCCGCCACGTACACCCGGCCGAGCCGCGTTCGCTGCGCGTAAGTTTGCGCGTCGGCTTCTAGCCCTCATTCCCGGCTCAAGGCATCTGCCCTTCGCGCCTGTCCTGCAGCCTGGCTACGGCGCTGTGCGCGTCATCACCTTCACATCCACCTTCACCTCACCGGCCTTCTGAAAACGCAACGTCAGCGGGAAACTGTCGCCGACCTTGAGTGTTTTGTTCAGGCCCATGAACATGATGTGTTTGCCGCCGGGGCTCAGCTCCACCGCCTGGCCGGCGGGCACGTCGATGCCATCGATGGAGCGCATGCGCATCACGTTGCCGTCCATCTCCATGGTGTGCAACTCCACCATC
>JANMJI010000011.1:0-11411 GCA_031371275.1 Betaproteobacteria bacterium | reverse complement strand
CAAATGGCAGGCGCAATTCGGCCATGTGCTGGTCGACGAATACCAGGACACCAACGCCGTCCAATACGAACTGCTGAAGGCGCTGGTGGGCGACCGCGCGCTGTTCACCGCCGTGGGCGACGACGACCAGAGCATTTACGGCTGGCGCGGTGCCACCATCGCCAACTTGCAACGCCTGCCGCAAGACTATCCGCAGCTGCAGGTCATCGCGCTGGAACAGAACTACCGCAGCACCGGCCACATCCTGCGCGCTGCGAATGCCGTCATCGCCCACAACCCCAAGCTGTTCGAGAAAAAGCTGTGGAGCGAGTTTGGCGATGGCGAGCCTGTGGGTGTGCAGGACAACGACAGCGAAGAACACGAAGCCGAGCGCGCCGTAGCGCGCATACAGGCCCTCAGAGCGCAGGACGGCCGCAACAAACTGGCCGACTTCGCCGTGCTCTACCGTGCCAACCACCAATCGCGCGTGTTCGAACAAAAGCTGCGCGCCGCACAGATACCTTACAAAGTGAGTGGAGGCCAGAGCTATTTCGACCGCGCCGAAATCAAGGACCTGTGCGCCTGGCTGCGCCTGTTGGTGAACCAGGACGACGACCCCGCTTTCCTGCGCGCGGCCACCACGCCCAAACGCGGCATCGGCCACCAGACGCTGGCCGCGTTGGGTGAATTCGCGTCGAAGTGGAAGATCAGCCTGTTCGAGGCGCTGTTCTCACCCAGCCTCTCAATGGCTTTGAAAGTCAAGGCGGTGGAATTGCTGCAACAGTTCGGCCGCGAAGTCAGTGATCTGGAACACCGCGCCCGCCACACCAGCGGTGCCGAGCAGGCCAAGACTTTGCTGCTCGAATGGTTGCACGATATTCGGTACGAACAGCACCTGCACGACGGCGAGGACAGCGAAAAACTCGCCGCCGCCCGCTGGGGCAATGTGCTGGATTTCGTCGACTGGATCGCCAAGCGCTGCGGTGGTGTGGTCAGCACGGAGGTCGGTTCTAACTTCGAAAGTGAACGGCAGACGGTGCTGCAGGTGGCGCAGACCATCGCCGTCATCATCAGCCTGGCCGACCGTGCCGATGAGCAGGATGTGGTGACACTGAGCACCCTGCACGCCGCCAAGGGCCTGGAATGGCCGCACGTCATCCTGGCCGGTGTCAATGAAGGTTTGTTGCCGTTCAAAAGTGGCAGTGATGGTCCAGAAGGCGAAATGACCCCCGAGCGCCTGGAAGAAGAGCGCCGCCTGATGTACGTGGGCATCACCCGCGCCCGCAGCACGCTGGTGGTGAGCACCCTGCGCCGCCGCAAGAAAGGCCGCGACACCGTGCAAGGCGTGCCCAGCCGCTTCATCGCCGAGATGAAGCTGCAAGAGCAGGTCAGCAAGCAAGACCCGCGCGAGCGGCTGAAGAAGCTGCGCGATGCGATGGCGGCGCGGGCGGCGATGCCGACCGGGTGAAGGCGGGGCCCCACGGCGGGCCGCCTTTGGGCACTACGAAGGCAAGAAATCCACCGGCCAGGTGACGACCATCAAGTCGACATCCTTGGCGCCAAAGTCGAACTGCCGGATGCGCGCCAGCAGCTTGCTTTCCAACCCTTCGGCCTTCAGTTCGCTGCTCACGATGCGCAGGCCTTCGACGATGCCGCTGGGCGCGATCTTCAGCTCCAGCACCACCTTGCCCTGCAATGCCGGCTCATCGCGCAGCGCGCGGTTGTAGAGCGCGTAGATGGCGCCCTTGTTGCGCTCGAAGACGAGCTTGATGTCTTCGATGCTGCGCGTGGCCTTGCCGCTGCCGCCCTTGGTCAGCGTGCCGCCTTTGCCGGCGCCGCTGCCATTGCCGCCAGTGCCGTTGCCAGCCCGCGTGCCACCACCGCCCGGGCCGCCGCCACCGCCGCCACCGGCCACACCTTCGACGAGCGTGGTGGCGCGCCCGGCCAGGCCGCCGCCGCCGGTGTCGCGGCTGTAGGCCGCGGTGTTGATGCCGCCGCTGCCTTTGGTGGCGTTGCTGGTGATGAGGGCCCGCACCGGCACGCCCGCCTCGGTGCCGGCACCCACGCCGACGCCCACCCCGGTGCCCACGCCGGGGCCGGGTGGGATGTCTTGCTTGAGTTGCACCGCAGCGGGTGCGGCTGTCAACGCGGCCAGCTCGCTTTTCATGGCCAGCAGGCCCACGCCGCTGGCCTTGCGGCGGGCGTTGTCCAGCGCCACTTCACCGGGTGGTTTGCCTTCAACGGGCTGGCGTGCTTCGGGCACCAGCGCGGCTTTCCTGGGCGGCGCCACCGGGGCCGGGCGGTCGGGCTTGGCTTCAGGCTTGGCCAGCGCCACTTCGGTATCGGGTTTGACAGTTGGCGGCGGCGGTACAGGCGGCGCGGCCGGCCGGTCCAGCAGCAGCTTGGCCATGGGCGGCGGCAGCGGCTGCAACTGCGTGCGTTCCGGCGCGCGCAGCGGCACGAAAGGCAGCGCCACGGCGAGCAGCAGCACAGCGGCCAGGATGCGGTTGCGCAGGCGCTGGAAGCGCGTTTCGTCGGCCGCCGATTGGGCCCAGGGCAGCACAGGCGCGCGGAAATTCAAACCCGCCAGCATCGGGAAACCACCGGCCGGCAACGCCGGATGCGGTGACGCGGGGAATGCAAAGGCTGCGTTCATCTCATGCGTCCATCCGCTTGCGCACGGCCAATGACACATCGCTGAAGCCCGCCCGCGCGCAGGTGGCCATCACTTTGCGCAGCAGCTGGTAGGGCATGTCCTTGTCGGCCATGATCGTGACCGCCTGGCCGGCGGCGTCGATCTTGTCGCGGGTCTCAGAACGCACGGCCTTGCGCGTGGCCAGCACGTCCAGCTCTGCTTTCAGGCCGGCTATCAAATCGCCGCTGCTGCTGAGCGCTTCGCTGACCAGCGCCACGCGCCGGCCTTCGGCCAGGATTTCGTCACCGGCCACCACCAGCACCACGGTGTCCTTGGGCGCCTGCTCGGCATTGGCCAGCGGCAACTGCACGGCTTTCGGGCTGACCAAGGTTTCCACCCCCGTGGCGCTGGACAGCAGGAAGAAGATCAGGATGGTGAAGACGTCGATCAGCGACACCAGGTTCATGTCCATGGCCGCGCCACCGCGGGCGCGGCGCTGGGCGCGTTTTTCAAGTGCGGTCATCGCTGCCATCAGCTGCGCCCCTTGCCGGCTGTGGTCTTGCTGGTGACGACCACCGCGGCGGTGGCTGCCAGCGCGGCTTTCGCAGCGCCACGCAAAGGCGCGTCACCCACCGATATATTCGGGAACAGCTCGGCGCGCACGATCTTCGGTCCCTGCGCGGTGACGGTGCCGCGCACCGCGTCCATCACCTGCACCAGGTTGTCGTAGGAAGTGTCGGGCTCGGCCAGCAGCGTGGCTTCACGCTTGTCGGGGTACTTGCCCTTGACCATCACCAGCAGCGTTTGCAGCGCCTTCACGTCGTGTTCAGCGCCCTTGCGTTCGATGCGCTGGATAAGCCCGCCCATGCGGTCGCCGACCTCCAGCGCTTCCTTGCGTATCACCACTTCCAGCTGCAGGTCGTCGGTCTTCAGTTGTTCCACCGCAGACTGCTGCGCCGGCAGCTGCAAGTCCATCACCGCCAGCCTTGTGAAGACCGCGGTGGACAGCAAAAACGGCACCAACACCACGATCAGGTTGATGAAGGCGGTGATTTCCAGGTGCGCAGCATCCTTGCGCAAACGGCGGGTTCTCATCGTCAAAGCCTGCGCTCAGTCGGCGGTGCCGGGCATGCGCAAGTCACGTCCTTGCTGTTCACCGGCCAGCCGCTGCACCAGGTTCAGAAAGGTGATCTTCGCGGCTTCCAGGCTGTCGACGATCTCGCTCGCACGGGCCTGCAAAAAGGCGTGGATGAGCAGGAAGGGTATGGCCACCATCAGCGCAAAGGCGGTGTTGTTCATGGCCACTGAAATCGAAGCCGACAGCAACTCTGCCTTCTCTGCCGGGTTGACCTGGGCCACCGCGGTAAAGCCTTTGATGAGGCCGATGATGGTGCCCAGCAAACCCACCAAAGTGATGGTGTTGGCGAAGGTGGCGATGTAGTGCGTGCGCTTTTCCAGCCGCGGCACGATTTCCATCATGCCTTCTTCCATCGCGTGGTCGATGTCCTCACGCCGGCGCGCGCTTTGCATGCGCGCCAGGCCATTGCTGATGATCTTGCCAATCGCCGATTCAGAGTTCGCGGTGACGCCGGCCACTTCCTTGAACTTGCCGTTTTGCAACATCGGCAACACCTGGTCCCAGAGCTTGCGGTTTTCGCTGCGCGCGCGGCGCAGGAACACAAACCGTTCTATGGCGATGGCCAGGCCAATCGCCATCATCGCCACGCTGGGGATCAGGAAAGGCCCGCAGTCGACGAAAAATTTGATCACGGTGTTCAGGGCATTCATCGCGGGGCTCCGTTCGGTGCGGGGGTGGTGCTGGTGGAAGAAAGGGCGGGTTCGCTCTTGGCGGCGGTGGTCGCCGTGTTTGGCGTGCTTGCGCGGGCCTGCAACTGGCTGCTGTAGTCGACCTGGCGGCGGAAGACATCGCGGTCGACCGGCGCCAGCGCTTCGTCCAGCACGCTGCGCACCGGCCTGCCACTCAATTGGCCGGGTAGCGGTTTTTTCCAGGGCACGATGTACAACACCTTGGGCAGTTCGCGGTTGCCGATGATTTGTGCGCGGTCGATGTCGGCGCGGTCTTGGGCCGGGGCGGGCGCTGCGGCGCAGGCCAGCAGCAAGGCGCAGGCGGGGGCGAACTTCATGGTGTGTCCTTGCGCGATAGACCCGGCGCGCCGGGTCCGGTTGCCGCTGCGGTTGCGGCTGCGGTGGTGGTCGTGGCCGCGTTGGCGGCCGTGTTGGATGTGGGCTTGCGGGTCTTCAGTTCGGCCAGCCATTTGCCCAGCGTGGGCGCGTCGGCCGGCGACAGTTCCAGGCAGCGCTGGTACAGCGCAGCGGCGCGCGCGGTGTCGCCCAGGTAGAGGTCGTACAGGATGGCCAGGTTCAGCTGCGGTGCGGCGGCTTCGGGCTGCTCGGCAATGGCCGCTTCGTAGGCTTGCCGCGCTTGCTCGAAGTGGCCTTGCTGACGTTGCGCAATGCCCTGCTGGTTCAGCGCGTTGCCGTCGCTGCGTTCTGCCTTGCCGTAGCGCACGGGCTTGAGCTTGGCCAGCTCGGTGAAGCTGCTTTGTACCCATTGGTCGTACAGCCCGGCGCTGCTGCGGCGGGCGTTGGCCTCGAACAGTTCGATGGCTTTTTCCTCGAAGGGGAAGGCCTGTTCTTCGAGCATCACGTTGTACTGTTCCAGCTCGGTCTTGCTCAGCTTCTTCGGCCGTGCCGAGCCCGTCAGCGCCTTGCCGAAATCAAGGTACAGCGCAGCGGTGTGGAAGGTGGCCGCGGTGGTCACCTCGGCGACCTGCACCTCACTGGCCGCGGCATAGGCGCGCAGCACTTCTTCCATCCTCGCCTTCTTCAGCTTCAGCTGCTTGGCCAGCGGTTCTGCCAGCGGCACCGCGCGGTAGGCGGCCAGCAGGGGTTCGGCCAGTGCCAGCGTGGCCTGACCGCCCAGCGCGCGGGTGCGGGCGGTGCGCGCCGGGCCGGCTTCGGCATCGGCCTGTTGCACGGCGCGGGTCCAGGCCAGCGCCTTGGCGGCTTGGCCGCTTTGCCGCGTCAACTGGGCCAGGCGCCAGCGCGCTTCAACGGCCGTATCCACCGGCTGCACGTACTGCTGCACATAGCGTTCGTAGGCCTTGATGGCGGTGGCCAGCAGCGGCGATGGGGCTGTCGCTTGTGCGGCGGCTTTCTGGTGCAACTCGGCGGCTTGCCACAGCGCGGCGCGGGCCAGTTCGGGGTTGTGGCTGCTGGTCATGGCAACCCGCTCGAACTCGGCCGCGGCGAGGCTGGACTGGCCCTGCTCAAGGTAAGCCAGCGCCAGCTTGGGCGCCACCTCGGCTTGCAGCGCATGGCCGGACTGCTGGCGTCTGAAATCTTCCAGCGCGCGGGCCGCAGCGGGCCAGTCCTTCAAGCCCATCAGCGCAGCGGCGGCGTCGAACTGCGCGCTGGCGCGTACGGCCGATGTCGCGGGCAGCGCGCCCAGAGCGGCGATGCGGTCGAAGTGGCCGACGGCAGCGCGTGCATCGCCACCGCTGCGCGCCGCTTCGCCTTGTTTGTAGATCGCTGCGGCCAGGCGTTCCGCCACACCGTTGCGGCCCGCGCTGCGTTCCGCGCTGAGCACCAACACCTCGTTGTAGGCGCGCTCTGCGCCGGCGTAGTCGGCCTGCTCGAAGGCCTGGTGCGCCACCACCGTCCACGCGGTGCGGCGCAGTTCTGCAGCCGGCGGCGGCCGCAGTGCCAGCGCTTGTTGCGCCACGGCGCTGGCCTGCGCGGTGTCGCCCATTGCAAAGAGTTGTTCGGCCGCACGCGTCAGCACCGCAGCGCCGCGCGGGTCGGCTGGAAAACTGGCGGCAAAGCGCAGCGCGCTGGCCACCGACGTCTGTTGCAGGGCCCGACGCAAGGCTGCGTCGCTGCTGGTTTGTGCCGCCGCTTGTGCCGCCGCTTGCGCCGCCGCCTGTGCCGCATAAGCCAACAACGCGGCATAGCCGGCATCGGCAGCCCGCGGGTGCTGGACATGCTGGTAGGCCACGGTTTCGTACTCGGCCGCGGCTGCGGCCCAGCGGTGGTCCTCGAACAGCAGCTCGGCCAGCAGGAAGCGCTGGGCCGGGGCCTCAACGTCGTCAGGAAACTGCGCCAGCAGCGCCGTGTACCAGCGCCCGGCTTCCTGCACTTCTGACGTTAGCTTTGTCTTTTGCGCCAGCGCATGGTGGTGTTGCGCCAGCGCGCTCAGGTGGGCCTTCACCAGCGGCTGTGCACGCTGCCAGCCACTCGGGTTGGCGCGCCGGAATTCGCGGTCGGCGCCGTAGCGCAGCACATGCTCTTTCTTGGCCTGCAGCGCCAGCGTGTCGAAGCCGGTTTTCTCGTAGATTTCCACCACCCGCGCGGCCAGCAGCGGCGCTTGCGCATGCAGAGGCTGGCGGCGCACGAACAGCGCCAGCGTGTCGGCGGCGTCCTTGATGCGTTCCTGGCGGATGTAGAGCTCGGCCAGTTGCTGGTAGACGCGGAACTGGTAGGCCTGGCGCAGCGGGGGGGTGATGAAGCGCTCGATGGCATCGGCGCCCTGCAGGTTGCTCAACGCAATGCTCATGACGCGGAAGCTGTCTTCGACCAGTTCGCGGTCGGCGCGGGTCAGTTCGCGCAGCGCGGCCAGGTCGGCTTCGTCGCGCGCTTGCGGCGCCAGGCCCCCCAGCTTGATGTCCAGCACCGCGAAGAAGGGCGCCAGCGCATCTTCCAGCCGGCCTTGCTTGAACAGCGACCAGCCTTGCATGTACAGCGCACGCTCCGTGAACGGCGTGCGTTGCGTGCCGCTGAGCACGGCCGCATAGGCGCCCTCGGCAGCCTTGTAGTCGCGCATCGCAAACAGCAGTTCACCGCGGCGGAACTGGGCCTCGTCGGTGTGCAGCGCGCCGGGGTGGGCCTGCACCAGCAGGGTCAGCGTCTTCAGTGCGGCTTCCAGGTCGCCGCCCTGTTCTTGCGCGCGGGCCAGTTGGTACAGCACGCGGTCGTTGCGCGGGTCCTGCGGGTAGGCCTTGAGGAAATCCTGGTAGCGCGCGATGGCCGCCTTGTAGTCGGGCTCGGCCGCCGCACTGGCGGTGCTTTCGGCGGCCACGCGGTCGGCGCGGTCCATCTCCAGGTCGCCCAGGCGACGCAGTGCCTCGGCGCGCTGTGGTGCGTGGGGCGCCGCGGCCAGGAACTGGCGGTAGGCGGCCATGGTCTGTTCTTCGGCCACCGCAATGGCGGGTTCTGCCAACACGGGTTTTTTCGGCGCGCCCAGGCTGGCCAGCGTGGGCTGGTCGTCGCCAGGGTACTTCTTCGGGCCCGCGCAGCCCAGCAGTGCGCTGGCGGCCAAAGCGATCAACCCGCTGCGCAAGCGGCCCGCTTTGTTCACCGTGCCACCTCGCCAGCGTTGCCGTCGCGGCGTGCAAATTGCGCGCGGTCATGCAGTTGCGCAATCGCCAGCCGGGCCTGCGCGGCGTAGACGGCCAGGCGTTGCTGCTGTTGTTCAAGCTCGGCCACGGCGATGTCCTGCAACTGCGCCTGCACCTGCGCCGCGGCCAGCGCCACGCCGGGGCGCAGTGCGTCAAGTTGTTGCGCCAATTGCGCGATGCGTTCGGCAAACCGTGCCTGGCGTGCGGGTTCGTCCTGCTGCGCCTGGGCCAGCGCGGCGTCGCGCTCGCGCGCCTGGGCCAGGCCGCTTGCGGTGCCGCGCAAGGCTTTCTGTGCTTCCCAGCTTCTTGCACTCACTTCTTGCGTTAGCTGCCAGCCTAACGCGCCGGTGGCACGGCGCAGACGCTCGGCGGCTGCGCTCAGACCGTCGATGTCGGGCTGGCCTGCCGCTGCGGCCAGCGTGGCGCGCGAACGCTCGATGCGTTGCAGCAGCGCGCGCTCGCGCTGGTTGGCAAAGGCCAGTCCATCAGCGTCATCCTGGGCGCGCGCCAGTTCGGTGGCCAGCGCGTCACGGCGCGCAGCCAGCGCGGCGATGTCGGCCGCGCCGCTGTGGGCGCGCACGGCCGGCAGCTTTTCATCGAAGGCGCGGCGCCGGTTGTCCAGCATTTCGCTGAAGGTGCCCAGGCTGTCTTGCCACTGCTGCAAATTGCCTTGCAGAAATTGCAGGTCGCGCAGGTTCTTGAAGGCTTGCTGGAAAAGGTGCCCAGCCAGCAGCGGCGCCAGGTGCGCGGCGTGCGGCATTTGCGGCAGCTTCTGAAAGCCGGTCGACGTGCCCAGCCCGGCATCGGCCGCGGCGGCGTTGTCGGCCAGCAGACTTTGCACCAGCGTGCCGGCGCGAATGGCGGCCATGCTCTCAGACAGCGCCAGGTGTTCCTGCTCGAAACCATCGGCCGCCTGCTGGTAGCCCAGCAGTGCGCTGCTGTAGGCGCGCAGTTCGGCCAGCGCGTAGGGCACGGCGATGCGCGCTTCCAGCACCGCGGCGTCGGCACCGCCGGCAGAGCCGCGGCCGGCCAGTTCGGTCCACGGCACCAGCGCCAATTGCGGGTCGCTCAGCTCGGCCGCGGCCCAGCCAAAGCCCAGCAGCGCCTTGTTCGCCTGGGGGCCGTTCAGCCGCACACGCTGCAACGCCAGACGGGCTTCGCGCGGCTGCCGGTTGGCCAGCGTGGCAAAGCCTAAAGCCAGGTTGGCGCGGTCGCGCAGGCTGCGCAGTTCTTCGTCGGGCGCGCTGGCCTGGCCCAGTGCGTCCAGCAAGGCCTGGCCGCCTGGGGTGTCGCCGGTCTTGACCAGCGCCACGCCCAGGTTGAAGCGGGCGTATTGCGCCGCCGGTGAGGTGTTGGCCTGGCCCTTGGCGTCAACCTGCAGCGCTTGCAGCACGGTGGCGGCATTGGCAAAGTCGCCGCGCTCCATCAGCAACTGGGCCTGCAGCAACTGGCGTTCTTCTTCCAGCGCGCCGGGCAGCGGCGCAGCGACATGCGCCAGCGCTTCTTCGGCGGTGGTCAGGAGCCCACGTTGGTGGCGCAGCCGGGCCAGGAAGTACCAGGCACGGTCACGCACCGCGGGCGTGGCGTGGTGTTCGATCAGCCGCGCAAACACCGCAACCGCTTCGTCGTGCAGGCCGTACGCCAGCAGCATGCCGCCGCGCAGCACCTCGGCTTCGTCGACGTGCGGGTTGATGCGGCCAAAGTGCTGCGAGACCATCAGCCCGGTGAGCGCCGCAAAGGTCTTGTCCTGGTAGAAGTTGAACAGCGTGTCGCCGTAGTGCGGCGCGGCCAGCACCTGTGGCGCGCCGGGTTCGTGCGGGCGTGCCGGTGCCTCGGCCGCGGCGGTGCCGAAAGCCCAGCCGGCGCAAGCCGCCAGCAGCGTGCAGCGCAGGCGTTTCATCACCAGACCTTGACGTCGAAGACCGGCTGCAGCTTGGCCTGCGCGTCCTGGATGCGCAGCTCGATGTAGCGCGGCTCTGTGCCCTTCTCGAATTCCAGCGTGGCGCCGCGTTTGTAGTCGCGTTCGTGCGGGCCGCGGCCGGTGAAGAAGGCGGCGATCTGGTGCTTGCCGGCGCGCAGATTGCCCACGAACACGCGCTGCATGCCGCCGCGGTGCAAGGCCTGCACTTCCAGCGCCGTGTACAGGTGGGTGGCAATCAGCTTGTCGTCCAGCTTGATCTGCACCGACTCCAGCTCGAACAGCTTGCCCACGTCCATGCTGACAAACAGCGCCACCTGGGTGCCGGCCGGGTACAACAGTTCTTCTTCCAGCACCAGCAGGTCGCGGTTCAGGCGGATGACATCGGCCTTCAGTTGCTGCACGCGCGTGTCCAGCGCAGCGGGTGGCTCGGCGGTCGGTATCGGCTCTGCCGCGTGCAGCCAGCCCGGGCCCAGCAGGGCGCAGACGACAACCAGGAAGGGGATGCGCATGGTGCTGTCCTGCATGTTCAAAAAGTAGCCGCAACCATCAGCTGCAGCACGTCGGCCTTGTAGGCGTAGAGCTGGCCGCTGCGCAGGTCGGTGAAGTCGGCAAAGCGAAAGCTCTTGCGTTCGTAGGCGGCGATCAGCTTGGCGTCATAGGCGGCCGGCAGGCCGGGCACGCTGTAGCTGAGCTTGGCGCCCACGGCCGTGCTCTTGAAGGTGCCGAGCTGGCGGTTGCGTGAGACATAGGTCGTCTCGACGGCGGCGTTGTCGCTGTAAAACAGCGCCTTGCCCTGGCTGTACAGGCGCAGCGTGCCGTCCAGCAAGAAGCGTTCGCCGATGTATTTGGCAACACCGAACTCGGTGGTGCTGGCCTTGATGTTCCAGTTGTCCCAATAGCGCCGGTATTCAGCGCGCAGCGAACTGCGTTCTACCAAGGCACCCGTGTCGGTGATGCTGCGCAGCTTGATGGCACGGCTGCTGCGCGTGCGCGGGTGGCGTTCTGGCACCGTGGCGCCGAAGACGCGCGCCGCGCGGTAGGGGCTGCCCAGGTAGCCGGCGTCGGCCACGGCCTCGGCGTTCAGACTGACCAGCCAGCGCGGCGTCAGGATTTGCGTCAATCCCGCGCGGTACTGCCAGTGCGTGGCCGCGTCTATCCACCCCGTCACGCCCTTCTTGCCCACCAGGTCGTGGGCGCGCGTGAAGCCCAGGCTGACGGTGCTCATGCCGCCGAAAACCTCATGCGAGACATCGACGCCAAAAACATCGGCGGTGTAGTCGGGTTCGGTGCTGCGCGACAGCGAAAGTGACAGGGTGGAGTCGCGCACCACGGTGTCCACGCCAATGTCCCAGGCCTTGCGCGTTTCCTTGAAGGGGCTGGCGGTGGTGACGACATCGATGCTGGCGTTGCTGACCGCATCGACGTAGTAGCCCGCCGACAAAGACACCTTGTCGGCCAG
>JANMJI010000007.1:0-16717 GCA_031371275.1 Betaproteobacteria bacterium | reverse complement strand
TGGCTTACGTGGCCGAGAGCGACCTGGAAAAGTGGGCCCTCCACCGGCAGTTCCCGATCATCCCGTGCACGCTGTGCGGCAGCCAGGACAACCTGCAGCGCGTGGTGGTGAAGAAGATGATCCGCGAATGGGAACGCCAGTACCCGGGGCGCATTGACAACATGTTCACCGCCATGGGCCGCGTCGTGCCTTCGCACCTGATGGACAGGAAACTCTTTGCCTTCACCACGCTCAAAGCCACCGGCGTGGCGGATGCAGGCGGTGACATCGCTTTCGACGACGAACCTTGCGCAGCCCCCGCGCTAGCCACGGCATTGGGCCAGGTGCAAATGCATTTCGGCACGCACCGCGAACTGGAGGATTGAGTCATGAAAACGTCTTCACGCCAGCCTGGGCTGGCTTGTCGCTCAGGGCTGCCGAAGTTCGGCGCGGCGGCCATTGGCGCAGTACTGGCTGCGGCGCTGTTGGGCGGCTGCGCCACAGTGCGCACGCTGTCCACCGAAGTGTCCAGCTATGGCGAATGGCCGGCCGACCGCCAGCCCGGCACGTATGCCTTCGAACGCCTGCCTTCACAGCAGGCCCAGGCGCAGGCCAGCCAGATGCTGGAAACCGCCGCCCGCGGCGCGCTTGAAAAGGCCGGCTTCAAACCCGTGGATGCCGGCAAGGAACCCACCGTGCTGGTGCAGGTGGGCGCACGCGATGCACGCTACGTGCTCAGCCCTTGGGACGACCCGCTGTGGTGGCGCGGCGGCTTTGGTTACTGGCGCAACGGACCCTGGATTTCGCCGCGCTGGGGTGTGAACCTGCACTATGACTTTCCGCGTTACGAGCAGCAGGTGGCGGTGCTGTTGCGCGACCGCGCCAGCGGCAAGCCGGTCTACGAAACGCGTGCCGCCAGCGAAAGCAATCTGCGCGCTGACGAAGCGGTTTACGGGGCGCTGTTTGAAGCCGCGCTGATGGACTTTCCACGGCCTGGCGTGAACCCGCGGCGCGTCGTGGTGGCATTGCCGGTGCGCTGAACGCGCGCGGCTTTTCCTGGTGGCGCAGCGCCCACGGCGCGGCGTCAAGAGGCGGCAATCAGGCTGCGAAGATCCTCTTCCCAGCCCTTCAGGTTTTCACGCGCCTTCAGCCGCTGCGCCGGCGTGGTGGCGTTGTGGATTTGCGCGGCCAGCGCGCAGTTGTAGTCGGCCAGCTTGCCCTGGTAGGTGCGGTAGGCGACGTCGATAGAACGCTCTGCATGGGCGGCCAGCATGCGCAAGGCGGCCAGGCGCTTGTCGCTGTCGGCCTTTTCTGCGGCCAGGCGGCGCAAGGTGGCCACCACCTCGCGCTGTCGGCGCTGGCGTTCGGCCAGCCACAGCGTCGGGTCGAAGGGTGACGCGGCCACGCCCTCACGAATGACTTTTTTCTGCGCATCGCCCAGCCGGCCGTAGAGCAACTCGGCACGTTCCAGCGCACGCTTGAATGACTCGGCCTGGCGTTCGTTGGCGTCGGCTTGAAGAAAGTTGTCGCGCAACTCTTCGTCACCCTTGGCGTAGCGCTGTTCGATGTGCTTGAACTGCGCTTCGCCCAGGCCCGGCAACCACTCGTTGGCCAGCAACAGCGTGCGCTGCAGCGTGGGTTCCAGTTTCTCGCGCACCTGCTCTTGCCAGCGGCAGACCTGGGCCGTTGTGGTGGCTTCCAGCACCTGCGACTGGCCGGCCACCAGCAAGGAAAGATAGTCGGGCAACTGCGTGCTGCGGTGCCAGTCCAGCACGCGCTCGATGCCGGCTTTGACCTGCGGCGTTTGTTCCCGGCTGAAGTCGACATAACCGTCGGCCCACCACCAGACCAGCTGCGGGGCGTTGTTGTAGGCCAGCCGGATGCTGCTGCAGCCGCCCAGGCCCAACTGCAACAACACCACCAGCGTGCCGATAATCAGGGTTTTGATGCGAGACATCCGCATGGCACTCAACGTTGTGATCATGGCCGCGGGCAAGGGCACCCGCATGAAATCGGCACTGCCGAAAGTGCTGCACCGCCTGGCGGGCCGCAGCCTATTGCAGCATGTTCTGGCGGCCAGCGCGCAAGTGGATGCAACACGCACCATCGTCGTCACCGGCCATGGCGCCGAAGAAGTCGAAGCTGCCGTGACGGCCAGCGCGCCGGCCACGCTGTTTGCCAGGCAGATGCCGCAGCTGGGCACCGGGCATGCGGTGCAGCAGGCGGTGCCGCTGCTGGACCAAGGCCACGCCACCACACTCATTTTGAATGGTGACGTGCCGTTGATCCGCGCTGAAACCGCCGCCGCATTGGTGCGGGCCTGCGCTGGCGAAACACTGGCGCTGCTGACGATCGAGCTGCCCGACGCCACCGGCTACGGCCGCATCGTGCGGGACGGCGCGCGCGATGCCGTGCGCGCCATCGTCGAACACAAGGACGCCACGCCGGCGCAACGTGAAATCAAAGAGGTCTACACCGGCATCATGGCCGCGCCCACCCCGCTGCTGACACGCTGGGTGATGGCACTGAAGAATGACAACAGCCAACACGAGTTCTACCTGACCGACATCGTGGCCATGGCCGTGGCCGAAGGGGTGCCGGTGGTGACTGTTTCGGCCGCCAGTGAAACCGAGGTGCTGGGCGTCAACAGCCCGGTGCAACTGGCCGACCTGGAACGGCGTTTTCAACACCAGCAGGCGCAAGCGCTGATGGCAGCCGGCGTGCGTCTGGCCGACCCGGCACGGCTGGATGTGCGTGGGCATCTGCAATGCGGCAGCGATGTCGAAATCGACATCAACTGCATCTTCGAAGGCACCGTGCACCTTGGCGACGGCGTTTGCATTGGCGCGCACTGCGTGCTGCGCGACGCCCACATCGGCGCCGGTGTCGTCGTGCATCCCTTCAGCCACATCGATGGCGCGGTGGTCGGCGCCGGTTCACGCATTGGCCCCTACGCCCGCCTGCGCCCGGGCGCGGCGCTGGCCGAAGATGTACACATCGGCAACTTCGTCGAGATCAAGAACAGCACCATGGCGCGCGGCAGCAAGGCCAACCACCTGGCCTACCTGGGCGACGCCACGGTGGGCGAGCGTGTGAACTACGGCGCCGGCAGCATCACCGCCAATTACGACGGCGCAAACAAGCACCGCACGACCATCGGCAACGATGTCCACGTCGGCAGCAACTGCGTGCTCATCGCCCCGGTGACGCTGGGCGACGGCGCCACCATCGGCGGCGGCAGCGCCATCGGCAAGGACGCACCGGCCGGCCAGTTGACGGTGGCACGCGCGCGCCAGACCACGCTGGCGGGTTGGGTCAGGCCGCAGAAAGCGCCGAAGAAAGCGCCGAAGAAGGCGTCGGACCAAGCGCCAACGTAGAGGCCAGGCCAGGCCAGGTCAGGCCAGCTCGGGCAAGCCCTGGCCTGGCCAGGCAAACATAACGCCGAAAGCGTGTGGCTTTCAGCGCAGCGCGCGCTGCGCCAGCCAGGCCTCGAAAGCCAGCAGCCCCATCGGCTGGCCTTCGTCAAGAAAGCCCTGCTGTGCATCGCAGCCCTGGGCCCGCATCCAGTCGCGCTGGGCCGCGGTTTCGACCCCCTCGGCCACCACCTGCAGCTTCAGGCTCTTGCCGAGCTGGATGATGGCCAGGGCGATGGCCGCCGAGCTGGCGTCACCGGGCAGGTCGGCGACGAAAGAGCGGTCGATCTTGAGGCGGTCTACCGGCAGGTGCTTGAGCAGCCCCAGCGACGTATAGCCGGTGCCGAAGTCGTCAATCGCAATGCCCACGCCCAGGGCCTTCAGGCGCTGCAGCGCGGCGCGCACGCTGGCCACGTCGTCCATCAGCATGCGTTCTGTCAGCTCCAGCTCCAGCATGTGGCCGCTGGCGCCGGCCTCGGCCAGCGCGCGCTCGACACTGTCCACGAAGCCCGGCGCCTGGAACTGCAAGGTGGAAAGGTTCACCGACACAGGCACCCGCGCCAGGGCGTTGGCGTGCCAGCGCACGGCGCAGCGCAAGGCTTCTTGCAGCACCCAGCGACCAATCGGCAGGATCAAGCGGCGCGCTTCGGCCACGCGTATGAATTCATCGGGCGGCACCAGGCCGCGTTCGGGGTGTTGCCAGCGCACCAGCGCTTCCACGCCCAGCAGTGCGCCATCGGCGAACGCCAACTGGGGCTGAAAGTGGAGCACGAATTCATGTTCGCGCACGGCCTGGGCGAGCCGGCTTTCCATCGCCAGTTCGGCATAGGCGGCGGTGGCCATGGCGGGCTCGAAGAACGCGCAGTGCGCGCGGCCGTGCTGCTTGGCGTGGTACATCGCGGTGTCGGCGTGCTTGATGAGCTCGGCCGGCGTGCTGCCGTGCGCCGGGTACAGCGCCACGCCGATGGATGGCGTGACCGAGATCGAAGCGCCCTGCACTTCCAGCGGTACGGCCACCGCGGCCAGCAGCTTGGCGGCCACCGCCTGTACGGCTTGCTGTTGCGGGTTGCCGGCCAGCAGCAGCACGAATTCATCACCCCCAAAACGGGCCACCAGATCAGCACCGCGGCCTTGTTCAGGTGTGCCGCCCTGGGCGCGCAGCGTGGCGGTGATGCGCTCGGCCACGGTCTGCAGCAGCATGTCGCCCACCGGGTGGCCCAGCGAATCATTCACACGCTTGAAGTGGTCCAGGTCCATGAACAGCAGGGCCAGCGTTTCACCGCGTTCGCGGGCCTGCGCCAGCAGCGCCTGGGCGCGGGTGTCGAAGGCCAGCCGGTTGGGCAGGCCGGTGAGCGCGTCGTGGTGGGCCCCGTGTTCGATGCGCGCCTGCGCGGCGACGCGGTCGCGGATGTCACGCACGATGGTCATGCGCAAGGTTTCACCCTGGAAGTGCATCGTGCGCACGATGAATTCGACCGGCAGCTCGTGGCCGTCATGGTGCAGCAGCACGCTGTCGTAGTTGATCTCTGGCCCGGCGGCGATGACCTCGGCCACGCGCGCGCGCTGCGATGGCGCGACGAAGTCCAGCGCCGAACGGCCCAACAGTTCGGGCAGGGTGTAGCCCAGCAGCGCCAGCAGCGGCGGGTTCACGTCGGTGATGAAACCGCCTTTGTGGAAGACGATGCCTTCGGCACTGGCGTGCATGAACTTGGCCAGCCGTTCTTCGCTGTCGCGCACCGCGGCTTCGGCGCGGCGGTGGCGGGTGATGTCGCTGATGAGCACGAAGGCGCCGACGGCGGGGCCGTCTTCGTTGAGCAAGTGCGGCAGCAGATGGACTTCAATGAAACGCAAGCCGCCGTGGCCGTCGGGCAGGTGGCGTTCATAGCGCGTGCCCACACGTTCGGTGACGACATGGTCGATCTGCGGCTGTATCGCCGCGGCGGCTTCCGCGCCAATGATCTGCGCCACCGGCAGGCCAAGGATCGATGTTTCGCTGTGGCCGAACATCTCGGCGTAACCGCGGTTGGCGTAGCGGCAGATGTCGCCGCTGCGTTCGTAGTAGGCAATCGCCGCGGGCACGTTGTTGCACAGCAGCCTGAACTGGGCAATCTCTGCATGCAAGCCCCCCATGTCATGCGCTGCGCCGTCGGGCTTGTTGCCGTTCATGGCGCAGCTTCTTCGGCCACGCGCGCGGCCAGGCACAGGTCTTCCCAGGCTTTGGCCTTGTCGGGCAGGTTGCGCAGCAAATAGGCCGGGTGGTAGGTCACCACCAGCGGCACGCCCTGGTAGCGGTGGATGCGGCCGCGCAGCCTGCCGATCGGCTCGTCACTGCGCAGCAAGGCCTGCACGGCGTAGCGACCCATGGCCAGGATGATGCGCGGCTTCAGCAGTTCGATCTGCCGCACCAGGTAGGGCTCGCACTGCGCCATTTCCTCGGCGCTGGGGTTGCGGTTGCGCGGCGGGCGGCACTTCAGCGTGTTGGCGATGTAGACGCGCTGCGCCGGCGGGCCTTCACTGCCACGGCCGAGTTGCAGCGCGGCCAGCATGCGGTCCAGCAACTGGCCGGCGGGGCCCACAAACGGCTCACCCTGGCGGTCTTCCTGTTCGCCCGGGGCTTCACCCACCACCATCCAGTGCGCCTGTTCGTGGCCGCTGCCGAACACCGTTTGGGTGCGGCCTTCGCACAGCGTGCAGGCGGTGCAGGCCGCCACCGCGGCGCGCAGCGCAGGCCAGGCCAGCGTGGCGATGTCGCCGCGGGTGCGCGCGGGTGTTTGTGGTGTGGACGGAAGTCGCGACGAAGGTGGCGACGAAGGTGGCGACGAAGGTGGCGATGAGGGTCGCGATGAAGGTGGCAACGCCGCGGCTTCGAACGGCGTTTGCGCCCTCGCCGCTGGCGCTGCGGCGGGCAGGGGCATGGGCATGGGCATCATGGGCACAGGCACAGGCGCAGGCACAGGCACAGGCACAGGCACAGGCATGGCCGCGGCCTGCACCGCCGCTGGCGGCGCCCACACGCGCAAGCCCATCGCCTGCAACAACGCGTGTTGGTGTTCAGTCCACGGCATCGGCGGCCCGCAACATCAAGCTCATCACCACCGCCGCTTCGCGCCCGCCCGCGGCCGGGTAGTAACCTGGGCGCAGGCCGACCTCGGCAAAGCCCAGTTGCCGGTACAGATCGCGCGCACGCTGGTTGCCTTGGCGCACTTCCAGCCACAGCGAAGCCAGGCCCAGCTGCCGCGCGTGCTGCTGCAAGGCGGCCAGCAGCCCGCAGCCGTGGCCTTGCCCCTGCCAGGCCGGTGCCACGGTGATGTTGAGCAGGTGCAACTCGTCCATGCCCTTCATGGCCACGAAGTAGCCGACCACGCTGGCTTCGTCGTCCAGCAGCACTTCGGCCAGATAGCCTGCGGCCAGCGAATCGGTGAAGTTGCCGCGGCTCCAGGGGTGGCTGTAGGTGTTGGCTTCGATGGCCACCACGGCTTGCAGGTCTGACACCGTCATGGCGCGCCGTTGCAGCGGCCCGGCCGGGTGTGGGCAGTGTGGGGCCAGGCGAGCGCTCATGGGGTGGTGGCCGCAGCCCGCACGGCTTCGCGCTCGACGGTGGTCAGCGCCACCTTGTCGCGCAGGTACAGCGGCAGCGCGTCGGCGGCCTGGATGCCCGCACCGGCCTGCGCCGCGGCCACGGCCAGGCGCAGCAACGCCGCAGCGCGCTCTCGCTCGTGCAGCACAGGCTGCGCACCCGCTGGCAGCGGCAGCCGGCTGCCAAAGGCCAGCCAGGCTGATCCGGCCACGGCCTGCAAGGGTGGGCCGCCCCACCCAGTGCCCCAGGCCACGCCCAGCGCCGCCAGCGTGTACAGCGCCGGGGCCGCCAGCGTGTGCCAGGCCCCGCCATGCCAGCGGTAGACGGCGGCGTAGGCCTCTTGCATGCGCGCGTCCATGGCCACGCCCACGGTCCACGGTGGGGCTGGCACATCGGCTGGCACATCGCCTTGCACAGCGGCGTGCACAGCGGCTTGAAGACGCGCGTCTTCGGCCACCAGCAACAGGCTGTCGATGGCCAGCAGCGGCCGGCCCAGGCCAAAGCCCAGCCCTTGCGCCACCGCACAGGCCGTGCGCAGGCCGGTGAAGGCGCCGGGGCCGCGGCCGAAAGCGATGAAGTCCAGATCGGCCAGCGTGCTGCCGGCTTGGGCCAGCATCCAGTGCACCTGCGGCAGCAGCGTGGCCGAGGCCTGGGCACCGCCCGGCGCTTGCAGCTGCCAGGGCCCGCCCGGCGCCTGCAAGGCCAGCGCCAGGGCTTCGGTGGACGTGTCGAAGGCCAGCACCTGGGGGGGCCGCTGCGCCACGGTGGAGAGACTCATGCAACGAGTTTATGCCGTGCCATGATCCCGCCATGACATCGGTACTGGGGTGGGCGGCGGCCGCGCTGGCGCTGGTTTTTGCAGCGCCGGTGCGCGCGGCTTCCGGCCTGCCGCCCGAAGCCGCAGCGGCGCTGCAACGCGCCGGCGTGCCCAGTGAAGCCATGGCTGTGGTGGTCCACGACGCCAGCACCGGCCGGCGCGTCTTGCAGTGGCAGGAAACGAAAGCCCTGAACCCGGCTTCACTGACCAAGCTGCTGACCACCGCCGCCGCGCTGGACCGCCTGGGTCCGGCCTGGGCCTGGGCCACCCCGGTGTGGCTGGCGGGCCCGCTGCGCGATGGCGTGCTGGAAGGCTCGGTCTTCATCAAGGGCAGCGGCGACCCGCAACTGGTGCTCGAACGCGTGTGGCTGCTGCTGCACCGCATTCAGCAGGCCGGTGTGCGCGAGATCAAGGGCGACATCGTGCTCGACAACAGCGCCTTCGCGGTGGCCGAGGCCAGCGCCGCTGACTTTGATGGCGAGCCGCTGCGGCCCTACAACGTGCGCCCGGCGGCGCTGTTGTTCAACTACCGATCGGTGGTCTACACCTTCAAGCCCGACCTGGCCGCCGGCTTGGCGCGCGTGACGGTGGAGCCACCGCTGACCGGCACTGTGCCAGACCGCAGCGTGCCGCTGGCCGCCGGCCCTTGTGAAGACTGGCGCACGGCGATGAAGCCCAGCTTCGAGCCCGGCCGCACGCGGTTTGCCGGCACCTACGCCACCGCCTGCGGCGAACAAAGCTGGCCGGTGGCCGACCCCCAGCCCACGACCTATGAAGCACGGTTGCTGGAAACGCTGTGGCGCGAAATGGGCGGCCAGTTGCACGGCAGCGTGCGCGAAGGCGCGGCGCCGCTGGAACTGAAACCAACGTTTGAGATGCGTTCACCGGCGCTGGCCGAGGTCGTGCGCGACATCAACAAGTTCAGCAACAACCTGATGGCCCAGCAGTTGTTTCTGACGCTGGCCCTGCACGCCAACCCGCGCGCCGTGGCCACGCCCGACAGCGCGCGTGAAGCACTGCTGGCCTGGCTGGCCGAGCGCACCGGCGCTTTGGCCGACGAGGTGGTGCTGGACAACGGCTCGGGCCTGTCGCGGGCCACGCGCATCAGTGCGCAGCGGCTGGCAAGGGTGCTGTTGTCGATCTTCGACAGCCCGGTGATGAGCGAGCTGATGTCGTCGCTGCCGATCTCTGGCGTCGACGGTACGTTGCGCCGCTCGCGTGCTGCCACCGGCCGCGCGCACCTGAAAACCGGATCGTTGCGCGATGTCGCCGGCGTCGCCGGCTATGTGCTGTCCAACAGCGGCCGGCGCTATGTGCTGGTGGCCATCATCAACCACCCGCAGGCCGCCGCGGCGCGGCCTGCACTGGACGCGTTGATTCAATGGACGCTGCGCGATGCGCCCAGGTTCTGAGCGCGGTCAGGCAAGCTGCCTGGAACCTGTAAGAAGCGCCGAAGCTGTAGGTCCAGGGCCGGAAGTCGATCGTGCTTTGCAGCACCACCGCGCCGGTCGCCACCAGCTTGCTTTGCACGTCGATGCGGGCCACGCTGCCGAACAGGCCCCACGGCTTGTTCAGCGCGCAGTTCAGCCCCGCATGGGCGGCCATGGCGACAGAATCACTGAGCTTCACGTCCCAGCCATAGGGCGTGGTGGCGTTGGTGAATTTGGTGTAGTTCAGGCCGATGCCGGCATAGGGCCGCAGCCTGTCGCCGTCAGCGCCGAAGTGGTAGGTGACAAACACGGTGGGCGCCACGTTGCGCGCCGTCAGCACCTCGCCCAGGAAGGCCACCGAGCCGCTCGCCTTGGCCCTCACTTTGGGCGGTATGCCCAGCACCCCTTCGATGCCGACGTTGGGCTTGACTTCGTATTCGTAGGTGAAGACCACCGTGGTCGCGTCGCCGACCACGGCGTCGGCGCCGGGCGGGATGCCGATGCCGGTGACGCCGTTGGTTCTGGAATGCGCGTCATAGCGCACCACGCCGACCTTGAAGGTCGACGATTGGGCGTGGGCTGCGCCGCAGGCGGCCAAGGCTGCCAGCACGAGGATTCGGATGTTGGTTTGCATGCGAGTCTTTCAGGTGCGGGGTCAGAGCCAGCCAAAGGCGCGAAGCTGCGCCGTGACGCAGTCGCTGATGATCTTGTGGCCGCCCGGGGTCGGGTGCACGCTGTCGGCAAATTGCCAGGTGTTGACATCGGCGCCGCTGCGAATGCCGTTGTAGGGCGCACCGGCGGTGGCGTTGCAGAACAGCGAAGAACCGTCGGTCACGACGCCGCCGGTGATGGCCTGAATCTTGGCCACGTCACAGGTCGGCACGGTGTTGTTGGCGAGGCCGTATTTGGCGGGGTTGGCGTAGACATCCTTGCCCGGCGCGTTCTGGTCGATGATCTTCACAGCCACGCCCGTCAGGCCATCGCGCAGCCACAGGTTGAAGGTGTCGACCAGCGCGCTGAGCACCGGCCGCGCGGTGGCGGGCAAGGTGCTGCCAAACGGCGTGAGGGTGCTGTCGGGCAGCGTCATCACGGCCACGTATTTGCCGCCCTTGGCCAGAATTTCGCTCTTGATGTAGCCCGTCAGTTCCAGCGCCGCGGCCTTCATCGCGTATTCCGCGGCGCTCTGCGCCTGGAACAGCAGCACGTTGGACTGGTCGGCGGTGATCTTGCCGGTGGCGGCGTCGGTTCGAGCCTTCGTCGCCGCGGTGCTGAAGGCGCCGAACTGGATGACGGCGTCGTTGTTACCGCCCCAGACGATGACCAGATCACTGCCCTTGAAGCTGGTAAAGCGCGCCAGGTGGTTGGCGATTTGCGTCTTCATCGGCACCGTCAAGGCCCCCGTGGTCTTGCCGATGCCGATGGGGTCGGTGACGCGTGAGCCGCCCTGGCCATAGCCGGTGCAGGTGCCGACCAGCGCCGGCGTGACGGCGGCCGGGCACTTCACCGATGAAGCACCAAAGCCCACCTCGGCCGGTGTCACCACCACGCCCATCGTGGCGGCCAGGTTTTCAAGCCAGATCTTCGCCGTCGCCGAATTGGCGGTGAACTTGCCGCCGAAATACGGCGCAGCGCCGTTGCCGGTCAGCGAAGTGGCCGGCGCGTAGGCACCGATGTCGCTCAGGCTGTCGCCAAAGCTGACCATGGCGGTGAAGCTGCCCTTGGTGGTGGGCGCGCCGTCGGGCTGCCCGCTGCCTGCGATGTCGGCGTCGTTGCCGCCGCAAGCGGCCAGCAAGGCGGCGCCCAGGGCCGCCAAGGCCCAGCATCGGACGCAGCCTGTCAGCGCGCTCGCGGGGACTCGATCAGCGTCGCCTTAAAACGGGTTGCGCCGGGCGCGGTCTATCGCCAGCGATGCCAATTGCGCTTGGCCGACCGGCGCCAGACGCCGGTCGTCAGACCACAGGTAGGTGCCGGCGCTGCCGTCGGCCACCAGCGTGGCCGACGTGCAGTTCGGCGGCGCAGTGGCGCAAACCCCTTCGGTGATGTTCACCAGCCCGAAGCTGCCCGGCGAACGGGCAATCGCCTGGAAGCGCAACTGCGTCTGCACCAGGCCGACATAGCGGCCGTCCAGCACCACGTTGACACCCAATTGTTCGTTGAATGCGGTCGTCAGGCGGGTCATGAAATCCACCGGGTCAAAGGTCTGGCCCAACGTGCGCCGCGACTGGGCATAGGGCGTCAGGCCGATGTCGGGCAGGTCGGCGATGATGACCTTGGCACCCAGGTCAACCAGGCGGTTGACGACACGCGCCAGGCGCTGGCCGCGGGCGCGGGCTTCGGCCAGCAAGATGTCTTGACTCAGCGAAGGGTACTGCTCGTAGAGTTCGATGATGTCGTTGGCACCGGCCAGCACGGTGGCCAGGTCCTTGTCGCGAAAGCCGCCAGCGGCGACCTGCGCTTCCACCTGCGCCGCCACATCAGCGACCTTGGCACCGGCAAAGGCCAGCATGCGGCCGGCGGGCTGGAAGTCGGCGCTGGGGTTGCATTCGGCAAACGAAAAACCATACGCGAAACCCAACTGCTGGACCCAGATCGGCTGGCCAACGCAATTGATGTTGCCGTTGTCGTCCAGCGCGTTGACGCTGTAGTTGCGGTTGTTCTGCGTCAGCGCGCTGTAGTCGTCACCAAACACCAGCAGGCGCTTGGGCACGAAGGGGTCGAACTGGCTGGTGCCGCCGCCGCAAGACGCGACAAGCGCAAGCGTTGTGATGCCGGCCCAAACTGCCACGCGGGCAGATGCCTTGCGGGCCAGGGCGGCGGGCCATCGCGGGGTGGCCTTGCTGCTGAAAATCATCTTTACTCCGAAATCGGGGTGCCCCGCGGCGGCCCTGGTGGGTCGTGGTCTAAACAGGCTGGGCGGCGGCGCGTTGAAGGCGGTCACGCACGCCGTCCCATTGCGGGCCGGGCGGCGGCCGTTGCACCCAGATGGCCGACACACCGGCTGCGTCAAAATCGCGCAGCACCGCGAACAACTCATGCGCCACCGCTGCCGCATCGGCCGGCATGGCCTTGTGCAGCCAGGCCCGCCCAGGCTCAGGGGCAAGGCGGGAATATACCCCGAGCACCCCCACCGCCCCGCTGCCCAGGCTGGCCGGCAGATGACGGTTTGCGACGGGGTCTGCGCCCACGCTTGCATCCACATCGGCAGCGGCGTCAAACAGCCGCACCGGCGCCAGCGGCGCGTAGTGCGAAGCCAGTGTGCCCGAAGCGCGCGGCGAAGCAGCGTCGGGCGCGGCCAGGCTGCGGCCCAGCGCGGCTTCGATGCGCGCCTGGCCGAGTTGCCCCGGGCGCAGCAGCGCGGGGTGCTGGCGTGTGCAGTCGACGATGGCCGACTCGATCCCCACTTCACACGCACCACCGTCCAGCACCGTCAGCGCGGGGCCGAACTCTTGCAGCACATGCACCGCCTGCGTCGGGCTGACGCGGCCAAAACGGTTGGCGCTGGGTGCCGCCACGCCGGCCACGCCCAGCAACGCGGCTTCATGCAACAGCGCCTGCGCCACCGGGTGCGAAGGCCAGCGCAAGCCGATGCTGCTTTGCCCGCCCGCCGCCGCCGCGGCCAGGCCCGTGCGGCGCGGCACGATGATCGTCAACGGGCCGGGCCAGAAGGCCGCTATCAAACGCTGGGCGTCGGCGTTGATGCGCTCGGCAAACCCCTGCGCCGCCGCGTGGCTGGCCACATGCACGATGAGCGGGTGGCCCGCCGGCCGACCCTTGGCCGCGTAGATGCGCGCCACCGCAGCATCGTCATCGGCACGGGCGCCCAGGCCGTACACCGTCTCGGTGGCAAAGGCCACCAGCGCGCCGGCTGCCAACTGCGCCGCTGCGGCACGCACAGCGGCCGGGTCTTGTCCGGACAAGATGGGCATGGCCGCGGCTGGTGCTGTTTAATTGAGGGGCTGTTTAAGGCGCTGCTTAGAAGGCCGGCAGGCCCAGCATTGCCGCGGCCTGCAGTGCGGTGGCGCGCGCGGTGGCTGCATCCTGCGCCGTCACGGTCAGGTGGCCCATCTTGCGGCCGCGCCGGGCTTGCGCCTTGCCGTACAGGTGCAGGCGTACACCGGGCAAGGCCAGCACCGCCGACCAGTCGGGCGTGGCCGCCAGCGCCGTGGGCACCGTGGTCACGGTGGCGGGTGGTCGCGCCGCGAACCACAAATCACCCAGCAGGTTCAGCATCACGGCAGCCGAATGCTGGCGCGGCATGGCCAGTGGCAGGCCGGCCAGCGTGCGCACCTGCAGGTCAAACTGCGAAACATCGCAAGCGTCGATGCTGTAGTGGCCCGAGTTGTGGGGGCGCGGCGCCATCTCGTTGGCGACCAGCGAGCCATCTTCGAGGACGAAGAATTCGACACACAACACGCCGACGTATTGCAAGGCCGCGGCCAGCCGCCGAGCTTGCAGGATGGCCTGCAAAGTGAGTGCAGTCGGCACGTCAGGCGCCGGCACCTGGGTCACCGCCAGGATGCCATCGCGGTGCAGGTTCTGCTGCACCGGCAGGTGCACGGTGTGGCCGTCGTGCCCGCGCGCGACGATGACGCTGATCTCGTGGCGCAACGGCAGGCGTTTTTCCAGCACGCAGGGCACGCTGCCCAACGCAGCCCAGGCCGCGGGCAAATCGGCCAGCGTGGCCACCGACACCTGGCCCTTGCCGTCATAGCCCAGGCTGGCGGTCTTCAGGATGCCGGGCAACAGCGTGGCATGCGAAGGCACTGCGACATGCGCTGCCGTCGTCAACAGCGCGTGCGGTGCGCAAGGCACACCGGCGGCTGCAAATGCAGCCTTTTCCAGACCGCGATGCTGGCAGACTTCCACTGCATCGGCCGCTGGCGACACCGAGCGCAAGGCCGCCAATTGGCGCAGCGCGCTGGCCGGCACGTTCTCGAATTCTGTCGTCACAGCCACGCATTGCGAAGCCATTTCAGCCAGCGCCGCGGCATCGGTGTAGGCCGCACGCAAATGCATTTGTGCGGCGCCGCCAGCGGGGCTGGCCGGGTCGGGTTCCAACACACAAACACGGTAGCCATGGACTTGGGCCGCGTGCACAAACATGCGCCCCAATTGGCCGCCACCGAGCACCCCCAAGGTGGCTTCGCCTGGCGAGAGCGGCAACGCCGGCAACTGCGGCAACTGCGGCAACTTCGGCAACTTCGGCAACATCGGCAATTGCATTGCCACGGTCACTTCAAATCCTGCGTCATGGCACGCGCCGCTGCGGTCTGCCGCGCGCGGAAATCGAACAAGCGCTGGCGCAACACTGCGTCTTCATTGGCCAACATCGCCACCGCAAACAAGGCCGCGTTGGCAGCACCCGCCGGGCCAATGGCAAACGTCGCCACCGGAATGCCTTTGGGCATTTGGACGATGGAATAAAGCGAATCGACACCGTGCAAATGTTTGCTGGCCACCGGCACGCCCAACACCGGCACCACGGTCTTGGCCGCCAACATGCCCGGCAAATGCGCCGCCCCGCCCGCCCCCGCAATGATCGCCTTCACCCCCCGCGCCGCCGCCGCTTCGGCAAACGCAAACATGTCGTCAGGCATACGGTGCGCGGAGAGCACGCATTTGTCATAAGCCACCCCAAATTCATCAAGGATGACGGCGGCGTGCTGGAGGGTTTCCCAGTCGCTGGAGGAGCCCATGGCTAGGCTGATTTTTACTTGCACCGAACCACCCAGTTTTTTACTGCAATGCCAGATTGCAGAATAATTGCCAAACGCCTAAAGTAAAAGCTACTCAAGAATAAATTTTTCTAGCGCCGCACCGAGTATTGCTCTCTCAGCCTGGTATTTGGTCATGAGTCCATTAAGCTGATGTCTTGCACCGTCCATGTCAACCAGGTCGGAGCGGGCTTCTGCGATTCGAAACCGCATCCATGCAGCGACAATCTGCTCGTCAATATCCAGATCTCCGAGGCGTCGATCAACGAGGATGTCTAAGCTTCCCCCCGGAGTCGCAGATTGGTCTATTTGAATTCGACAGAAAAATATTTCGAGATCAATGAAAAGCTGATCGAAATTGTGTTGAGCGAATGGCAATTGTGTCCTGATTGCGTCAAGCGCCGGAATGGCGTCTTCATACCGCCCTTCTAAGATCAGGAGTCTCGCGTCGAGCAACTTGACGTGATTGGCTAAGGCAGTTATGCGAGTGAGGTCTTGAAGGTTTTTTGCCGAATCGATCTCAAGGCGCAGACGCTTCAACTCCTCGGCATTGATGCCCGGGCCACAGTTAAGAACTCTGAACCAAGCAAGCGTGAAAGCGACACGGTTATAAAGTAGCGCTTCAATGCTGGCCTGATCGCCATTCTTCACGGCATGCTCCCTACCGCGCATGAACCACTTTTGACCCTGCCCTCGATCACCACAGATCATGAATGAGTTAGATAGGACAATCGCCAAACGAGTCTGCGCATCATGCTCGGCTTCACCGACGCTCTGCGTAGCCACCGAGAGTGATCGAATCATTGCGGAGAAATTCGACGTCTCGAACTCTATGTGCGCTTTCCAAGCGGACGCCAACGCAATCACTGTGGAATAGCCCATAGCCACGCCCAGCACTTGCGCGCGCGTGATTCGATCAATAGCGGTTGGGTTGAGATCCTCGTAATGCTGAATCAGTCCTTCTGCGAGCATGATCCAGACAGTTGCCCTGCCACTTTGCCCGGCCCCGAAGATTTGGCGAAGTTCCTCTATTGCTTTGCGGGCCGCGTCGAACCGACCTAGCCTCGCTAAATTCGCGGCGATTCGTGCGCGGGTCTCAGCAGCCGCGACAGGATCGTCGAGTTGGGCCAACTCGCGCTGCAGACGCTCAAGAAGCTGACTCATCGCTGATCCCTCGACCTGTTGGTCCCGTATCGCACTGGCTACCCTTGCACGAGCAAGTTGCCAGTTGCGCTTCGGCTAGTGTCTCGAACGAAAGAAGAAAAAAGGCCCAGCACCGCTGAGCCTTTCGAACGCGACTTGCTGATACTGCTTTCGCTACTACCAGCAAAACGAACCGTCAGGGCTTGTTGCCCGTCGGGAATGGCCATGCAGCCGCTGGATTCAACGCTGTCTTTGCAGGCGCTGGCGCAGCAGGGGCAGTGGGTGCGGCAGGAGCCGCTTTCTTTGCCGCCTTCTTTGCTGCCGGCTTTTTGGTTGCCGGCTTCTTCGCCGTCGCAGCCTTTTTCGCCGGTGCGGCCTTCTTTGCTGGCGCAGCCTTCTTCGCCGCTGCCGCCTTCTTGGCCGGTGCAGCCTTCTTCGCCGGTGCGGCCTTCTTGGCAGCGGCCTTCTTCGCCGGTGCAGCCTTCTTGGCCGGAGCGGCCTTTTTCGCCGGTGCGGCCTTCTTGGCGGCGGCTTTCTTTGCCGGTGCAGCCTTCTTGGCCGGAGCGGCCTTTTTCGCAGTTGCCATAACGATCTCCTTGATCAAGTTACAAAAGGCTCCAGGCTGCTCATGCAGCGCGGAGATT
>JANMJI010000363.1:0-12035 GCA_031371275.1 Betaproteobacteria bacterium | reverse complement strand
ACTGCCCGACTGAGCACCAAGGCGATCATGCCGCCAACGCTCAGGCAATGCCCGACAACCGTCATCACCGCCATCACCGCCATGCGCGCTGCGTCCGTCATGTTCGCCATGCGCGCGATGCTCAGCCGCCTCGTGGCTCAGATCAAGATGCCGCGGCTAGACGCTTACGTTCTATCCGCTGTGCATGAGTCAGACGTGGCCTCACCTTTGGCGTGTGCCACTGGACGCAGACCGGCGCTATCAGGCACTGGACTGCATGCAGGCCAACTGTCCGCACTGGTGGGCACGCAACGACCTGGATGACATCTTGGACCTTGGGGCCCACCTCGGGCTTCTTGCTGCCAATCCGCAAGCCAGGCTTCGCAGTGAAATTCTTGATCGGGTTGAGTACGAACGGCTTGCCCCTGGCCAGGCCGACTTGTACGTGATGGACGTGGCCTATTACCTCGTCATCCGCGACACAAACCGGATGCGAGACTTGGCTTATCAAACAGCAGGCGCGCGCCCACTGACAGGCGTCAGTGTCGGAGTTTCGGCAAGCGGCACGCCGCCGGCGAGTGCGCAAGCCGTGCTTAGCGCCGATGGCAAGATCGTTGGCGCCGCCAGCGATTTTGTTGGGCCGCTGGCGTTGTGCCGCTGGTATTCCAGCGCCAAGCCGGGCATTGGCGTCGCGCACTGGGTGCAGGCTGATATCGCCTCCGGCGACGCTCTTTCAACCGGAACCACTGGGTCGCGCGTGTCCCTTGCGGCCAATGTCTCTTGGTCGCAGCAAACCAGTGCAGCAACTTTGCGCAGCACCACGCTGACGTACAGCATCTACACCGCAGCAAGCGGCGGTGACGCGGTGGGCGGCGGCACCATTTTTCTTCTCGCTGACCGCCGATGACCATGAACAACCAAAATTCTACCGACACGCCCACCGTGCTGATGAAGCTGGTCTATGTGTGGACAGCTGTGGGCTTCAGCCAGATGACACCTTTGCAGTGGGTGCAGTTCTTCGCCGGCATTTTTGCCATCGTCTACAGCGCAGTGCAGACATGGGTGCTGGTGCGTGACCGGATTGTCAGTGACAAGCCGTGACACCGCACTTCAACCTGGCGGAGTTCACGGCCAGTGATGTGGCTGCGAGGCAGGGCCTGAACAACAGCATGCCGCCATTTCTGGTGCCGGCGGCCACGGAGACGCTGCAGGTGTTGGAGCGCATCCGCGCCGCGCTGTGCAGTCTGGCCGGGCACCATGTGCCGATCATCATCACCAGCGGTTACCGCAGCCCGGCGGTGAACGCTGCGGTGGGCAGCCGCGACAGCAGCGACCACCAGCGCGCGGCTGCTGTGGATTGGAAAGCGCCCGCGTTCGGCACCCCGCTGGAGATCTGCTGTGCGCTGGCGCCACAGATGGGCGTGCTGCGCATCGGGCAACTGATCTACGAGTTCGGCACCTGGATGCACACGTCTACGCGAGCGCCGGCCAAACCTGCGAACCGCATCATCACGATCAACAGGGCCGGTGCGCGTGTCGGCATTGTGGACGCTTGACCGCTGCGTCACGATGCAGGTAAATGCGGGACGCTTTGGCGAGACAAATGCTGAACATGTTAGCGGCCACTATCGCCGTTTCCGTTGGTGCCCTCGGCCAGACTCGAACTGGCACGCCTTGCGGCGGCGGATTTTGAATCCGCTACGTCTACCGATTTCGTCACGAGGGCCCTGCGCTGCGGCGGTTACCCGAAGCCGCCGGGATTATCACATGCGTGTTTGCCACGCTGGCTGCAAGCCCGCTGGGCGCTGCGACAATCGGCAACGCGAACCAGCATGTAGACAAGCAGGCGCAGGAGCACAGCCCATGACCGCAGCGGCCCCCCCGGCCTACAAGACGCTTGAAGACGCCATTGGCGGCACGCCCCTGGTGGCTTTGCAACGCCTGCCCGGCGATGCCGGCACGGCCCGCGGCAACGTCATCCTGGGCAAGCTGGAAGGCAACAACCCGGCGGGATCGGTCAAAGACCGGCCGGCGCTGAGCATGATCAAACGGGCCGAAGAACGCGGTGACATCAAGCCCGGCGACACGCTGATAGAAGCCACCAGCGGCAACACCGGCATTGCGCTGGCCATGGCCGCGGCGATACGCGGCTACCGCATGGTGCTCATCATGCCCGAGGACTTGTCCATCGAACGTGCGCAGACCATGAAAGCGTTCGGCGCAGAGCTGATCCTGACACCGCGCTCGGGCGGCATGGAACACGCCCGTGACCTGGCCGAGCAAATGCACAAAGACGGCAAAGGCCGGGTGCTGGACCAGTTTGCCAACGCCGACAACCCGCGCATTCATTACGAAACCACAGGCCCGGAAATCTGGGCCGATACCGCGGGCCGGGTGACACACTTCGTCAGCGCCATGGGCACCACCGGCACCATCACCGGCGTGTCGCGGTATCTGAAAGAGCAGAACCCGGCGGTGCGCATCATCGGCGCGCAGCCTTCAGAGGGTTCACGCATCCCGGGCATACGCAAATGGCCGGTGGCCTATATGCCGAAGATCTACGACGCCCGCCATGTCGATGAGCTGGTGCTGGTGAATCAGGCCGACGCCGAAGACATGGCACGCCGGCTGGCGCGTGAAGAAGGGCTGTTTGCCGGCATCTCGGCGGCCGGTGCTTGTTGGGTGGCGCTGCAGACCGCGCAGCAGGTGGTTGATGCCACCATCGTCTTCATCGTCTGCGACCGCGGCGACCGCTATCTGTCCACCGGGGTCTTTCCGGCATGAGCACTGCGGCCCACTTCTGCGTGCAGTGCGGCACCGCGCTGCAATGGCTAACGCTCGAAGAAGACGGTGGCCCGAAAGAGCGCCAGCGCTGCCCGGCTTGTGGCTGGACGCACTGGAACAACCCGACGCCGGTGCTGGCCGCCATCATCGAATGCAGCGACCGCGATGGCCAGGTGCTGCTGGCCCGCAACACCGCCTGGCCGGGCCGCATGTTTGCGCTGATCACGGGTTTCATGGAAGCCGGTGAGACGCCAGAGGAAGGCATCACGCGCGAGGTGATGGAAGAAACATCACTGCATGTCGATGCACTGAAGCTGGTGGGTGTCTATGACTTCCAGCGCATGAACCAGATCATCATCTGCTACCACGCGCTGGCCCATGGTGAGGTCAGCCTTTCAGCCGAACTGGCCGAGTACAAGCTCTATGCGCTGCAAGACCTGCGCTGCTGGCGCGCGGGCACCGGCTACGCGCTGGCCGACTGGCTGCGCAGCCGCGGCCACGAACCGCAATTCATCGAACTGCCGGCCAGAATCCAGGAACGCCAGCAACCCCAGGAACCCAGCACATGAACGTCAGCAAGGAACTCGACACGCGCGGCCTGAACTGCCCGCTGCCGATATTGAAAGCCAAGAAGGCGTTGGCCGATATGGCGAGCGGTGAATTGCTGCGCGTGGTGTCTACCGACCCAGGCTCCACGCGCGACTTTCAAGCCTTCGCGCGGCAGACCGGCAACGAACTGGTGGAGCAGACCAGCGCCGGAGCCGACTTCATGCATGTGCTGCGGCGGCGCTGAAGCCTACAGCTTCAAGCCCTGCAGATAGCTGCGAAATCCCGGCCCCAGGTCGGCATGCGCCAGCGCCAGTTCGACGTTGGCTTCCAGAAAGCCTTCCTTGCTGCCGCAGTCGTAGCGCTTGCCTTGGTAGCGGTAGGCAAAGACCTTTTCGCGGCGCAGCAAAGAAGCAATGCCGTCGGTGAGTTGAATCTCGCCGCCCACACCGCGCGGCTGGGTGGCAATTTCATGGAACACACCTGGCGTCAGGATGTAGCGGCCGGCCACGCCCAGGCGTGAGGGTGCTTCTTCGGGCGCTGGTTTTTCGACGATGCGGGTGACGTCAATCAAGCGTTCGTTGACCACCGTGCCTTCGACGATGCCGTAGCGCCGGGTGTGGGCGGCTGGCACTTCCTGCACCGCCAGGATGCAAGCGCGCCATTCATTGAACTGTTCCACCATCTGCGCCAGCACCGGCGGCTGGCCGACCATCAAGTCATCGGCCAGCAACACCGCAAAAGGGTGGTTGCCGACCAGGCGCTGGCCGCACAACACGGCGTGGCCCAGGCCCAGCGCTTGCGGCTGGCGCACATAAATGCATTCCATGTCGTCGGGCTTGACGCTGCGCACGACATTCAGCAGTTCTTGCTTGCCGGCGTTTTCCAGCGCCACTTCCAGCTCGAAGGTCATGTCGAAATGGTCTTCGATGGGGCGCTTGTGGCGGCCGGTGACGAAGATCATTTCACGTACACCGGCGGCGTAGGCTTCTTCCACCGCGTACTGGATCAGCGGCTTGTCCACCACCGGCAGCATTTCCTTGGGCTGCGCCTTGGTCGCCGGCAGGAAGCGGGTGCCGAGACCGGCAACGGGGAAGATGGCCTTCTGAACGATCATGGTGTGGGCTGGGCGAGACCTAAAAAATCATTGTGGCATGCGGTTTTTGCGGGCCTTCATGACGCTGGCACGGCGCCGTTCAAGCGTGACAGTTGACCGGTCAGCCGCTGCACCGAGACCTTGAAATCAGCCACCCGCGCGCGTTCCTGCTCAACCACCGCAGCGGGTGCGCGGGCGACGAAACTTTCGTTGCCCAGCTTGGCATCGGCCTTGACGATTTCACCCTGCAGCCGCGCTATTTCCTTGCCCAGGCGCGTGGTCTCGGCGGCAACGTCGATCTGCACATGCAGCGCCAGCCGCAACTCACCGTTCAGCGCTACCGGCGCGGCCTGCGTGGCCGCGGCGAAAGCGGGCTCGTCGGCCAGCGGCTGCACGTCGGCCAGTCGGGCCAGGGCTTTCAGCAAAGGCGTGGCGCTGGCCACAAAGGCTTCGTCACCCAGTGTCAGCAGCGGCACACGTTCGCCCGGCGGCAGGCCCATTTCGCTGCGCAGACGGCGCGTTTCGGCGACCACGGCTTTCAGGCGTGCAATCCAGGCGCAGGCTTTGGCATCCACCTTTTCCAGTTGCGCTTGCGGGTAGGCCGCGGTGACGATGCTGTCGGTATTTTTAGTGCCCGCCACCGGCGCCACCGTGGCCCACAGTTCGGCAGTTATGAAGGGTGCCACCGGGTGCAGCAAGCGCAGCACGGTTTCCAGCGTGCGAATCAGCGTGCGGCGCGTCGCCCTCTGCTGGCCTTCATGGCCGGTCTTGGCCGCTACGGCCAGTTGCACCTTGGCGATTTCCAGATACCAGTCGCAGTACTCGTCCCATACAAACGCGTAAATCGCATTCGCCACATTGTCCAGCCTGTAGTCGGCAAAGCCCTGCGCCACGGCGGCTTCCACGCGCTGCAACTCGCTGCTGATCCAGCGGTCGGCCATGCTGAAGCGCATGTAGCCGTGGAAGGGGGCGGCTGGAACGACGATGCGGCCGTCAGCGTCAACCACCGCCGGCGCGCATTCGGCCTTGGTGTGCTGCTTCAGCCCGCAGTCATGGCCTTCGCAGTTCATCAGCACAAACTTGCTGGCGTTCCACAGCTTGTTGCAGAAGTTGCGGTAGCCCTCGCAGCGCTTGCTGTCGAAGTTGATGTTGCGGCCCAGGCTGGCGTAGCTGGCCATCGTGAAACGCAAGGCATCGGCGCCGAAGGCCGGTATGCCCAGCGGAAACTCTTTTTCGGTCTGCTTGCGCACGCGCGGCGCGGTTTCTGGCTTGCGCAGGCCGGTGCTGCGTTTGTCCAGCAACGGGCCCAGTGCAATGCCGTCGATCAAGTCCACCGGGTCCAGCACATTGCCTTCGCTCTTGCTCATCTTGTGGCCTTGCGCGTCACGCACCAGGCCGTGGATGTAGACATCTTTGAAGGGAACTTTCCCGGTGAAATGGGTGGTCATCATGACCATCCGGGCGACCCAGAAGAAGATGATGTCAAAGCCGGTGACGAGCACGCTGCTGGGCAGGAACAGTTTTTGTTGCAGCGCGGCCTGCCCGCTGGTCTCGGGCCAGCCCATGGTGCTGAAAGGCACCAGCGCGCTGCTGTACCAGGTGTCCAGCACATCTTCATCGCGTGTCAGTACACCTTTGTAGTTAGCAGCGCTGGCGCGTGCGCGGGCTTCTTCTTCGCTGCGGCCCACAAACAGCTCACCACCGCTGCCGTACCAGGCCGGTATCTGGTGACCCCACCACAACTGGCGGCTGATGCACCAGTCCTGCAGGTTGTTCATCCAGTGGTTGTAGGTGTTGACCCATTGTTCGGGTACGAAGCGCACTTGGCCGCTGCTGACCGCGTCACGGGCTTTTTGCGCAATGCTGACGCCGGGCTGGCCGTCCACATCAGCGCCGGCCTTGTTGACGGCCACGAACCACTGGTCGGTGAGCATCGGTTCCACCACCTGGCCCGTGCGGGCGCAGCGCGGCACTTGCAGGCGGTGCTTCTTGGTTTCGACCAGCAGGCCCAGCGCGTCCAGGTCGGCGACGATTTTCTTTCGCGCGACGAACCTGTCCAGGCCGCGGTAGGCGGCGGGCGCGTTGTCGTTGAGTGTGGCGTCCAGATTCAGCACGCCAATCATCGGCAGGCCATGGCGCTGGCCCACGGCGTAGTCGTTGGTGTCGTGGGCGGGTGTCACCTTGACCACGCCGGTGCCGAATTCGCGGTCGACATAGGCGTCTGCAATGACCGGGATGACACGGTCGCTCAGCGGCAGCTTGACATGCTTTCCCACCAGCGCAGCATAACGTTCGTCTTGTGGGTGCACCATCACCGCGGTGTCGCCCAGCATGGTCTCGGGCCGCGTCGTGGCCACCACCAGCGGCCCGCTGCCATCCTCAAGCGGGTAAGCGATGTGCCACAAAAAGCCGTCTTCCTCTTCGCTTTCCACTTCCAGGTCAGACACCGCGCTTTTCAGCGTCGGGTCCCAGCTGACCAGGCGTTTGCCGCGGTAGATCAGGCCTTCGTCGTACAGCCGCACAAAGGTCTCGGTGACCACTTTGGACAGCTTGTCGTCCATCGTGAAGTACTCGCGCGACCAGTCCACGCTGTCACCCATGCGGCGCATCTGGTGGGTGATGGTGGCGCCGCTTGTGGCCTTCCAGTCCCACACTTGGGCGACGAAGTTCTTGCGTCCCAGGTCGTGCCGGCTGATGCCGTTTTCCTGCAACTGACGCTCGACGACAATCTGCGTGGCAATGCCCGCGTGGTCGGTGCCCGGCAGCCACAGTGTGTTGTGGCCCCGCATGCGGTGGTAGCGGGTCAGCGCGTCCATGATGGTCTGGTTGAACGCATGCCCCATGTGCAGCGTGCCGGTGACGTTCGGTGGCGGCAGCTGGATGCAAAACGAAGGCTTGGCCGGGTCCAGCGTGGGTTTGTACAGGCCGCCTTCTGCCCAGGCTGCGCCCCAATGGGCTTCGATGGCGGTGGGCTCGAAGGACTTGGCAAGTTCGGTCATGATGGTGGCAACAAAGCGATACAGGCTGGTGGGTGCAAGGCTGTCAACGAATGCGGCCCTTGAAGGGTTGCAATTCTAGGTCGCGGCTTTGCCGCAGCCTGGCGCGCACAGGGCCGGCTTGCGTCAATCAGCGCGTCGTTCGCCATGTCAATCACCGCGTCAATCACCGCGTCCATCTCCGGAGTTCCCTTGATGTTCCAAATTTCCTGGTTGAAGCGGGCGTTGCTGGCACTGCCTGTGGCGCTGGTGGCCTGCGGCGGTGGCGGTGGCGGCGACCCCGTGGGCCCGGCGGGCAGTTGTTCGGTGGCCGACCAGAATGTCTGGCTCGGCGACTACATGAACGAGTGGTACTTCTGGTACCGCATATCACCGCGGCCCGACCCGTCGCCCTACCCCAGCGTCGACAGCTACTTCGCGGCTTTGCTGTTCACCGGCAGCAGCGGCGGAAGCACCTTCGGCTTCCCGGCCGACCGCTACAGCCGCATCGAGTCGAGCGCCAGCTTCGACCGCTTCTTCAGCGATGGCGCCATGCTGGGCTACGGCATTTCGGTGGCCGGGCTGGAACTGGCGCGCGACGCTACGCGGCCCTTGTATGTGCGCTATGTCGAAGCCTTGTCACCGGCGGCATTGCAAGGCGTGCAGCGCGGCGACCAGATCATCTCGGCCAACGGCCGCGCGGCAGCCAGCATCGTCGCCGCCGACGACTACTCGGCGTTGAGCGCCGCTGCCACCGGCGAAACCTTGACGCTGGTGCTGCGCCGCGGCGGTGTCGACCGCACGCGCGTGCTGTCATCGGCGGTCTTCAACCTGAGCCCGGTGCAGGGTGCCACGGTGCAAACCTCGGCCGCCGGCCGCAAGCTGGGCTACGTGCAGGTCAAGGACATGATCAGCCAGGCGCTGGTGCCGATGGACGCCGCCTTCGCACAGTTCAAGGCCGCCGGTGTGCAAGACCTGGTGCTGGACCTGCGCTACAACGGCGGCGGCCTGGTGTCCACCGGCGCCACGCTGGCTTCGTACATTGCCGGCACGCGGGGCAGCGGGCTGAACTACGCCACGCTGCTGTACAACGACAAGCGCGCCGGCACCAACAACGTCAGCTTTCCTTTCGCTTCACTGGCCGCTTCGCTGGGCGTGGCGCGGGTGTTTGTGTTGACGGGCCAGCGCACCTGCTCGGCCAGCGAACAGGTCGTCAACGGCCTGCGCGGCGCCGGGCTGGACGTGGTCACGGTGGGTGACACCACCTGCGGCAAGCCGGTGGGCTTTCTGCCCACCACGGTGTGCAGCCGCACCTACAGCGTCGTCAACTTTGAAAGTGTGAACCAGCGCAACGAAGGGCGCTATTTCGACGGCCTGCAGGCGACCTGCGCGGTGTCCGAAGACTTCACCGCGGCCCAGGGCGGCAGCGACGACCCGCTGGCCGTGGAAGCGCGGCGCTACGTCGATGCCGGCAAATGTTCACCGCGCCTGCTGGGGCGCGCCCAACCGCTGTCGCTGCGCGCCGACGGCGCCCGCTTGCCCGACACCGAGCCCGGTGAGCACCGCGACATGATGCCGCGCTGAAGCGCGACCGAGCATCCGGGCGTATCCCGTTAGCGCTTCGGGCTGGCAACGTGCTGATCGAACAGCAGCGTGTTGCCGTCGGGGTCGGTGACCTGGAAGTACGCAGGCCCCTCGGTCTTCTCATCAGCCTCGGTCGCCATCGTCAGGCCGCGCGCTTTCAAAGTGCGCTGCAGATCCCGCACGTCCTGGAAGTCCTTCAAGGTTTCCTTGTCCTTCGTCCACCCCGGGTTGAAGGTCAGCATGCTCTTGTCGAACATGCCCTGGAACAGCCCGATGCTCACAGTCCCGTTCTGCAGCACGACCCAGTTCTGTTCGAGTTTGCCGCCGACCTGTTTGAAGTCGAGCTTCTCGTAGAAGGCCTTGGATGCCCTGATGTCCTTGACGCTGAGGCTGACGGAGAAGTTGCCGAGTTCCATGGTCTTCTTCTCCGCGGCCTGCGTGGTTGGTGTGGTGGTCGCCGCTGCAATGGCGATCAAGGCCAAGGCGCTGGTGAGCGTGAGGGTGATTGGTTTCATGCGAGCTCCTTAAGGTGAGAATGCCCGAGAGCCGTGTCGGCAACTTGTCATATCTTGCGAAATGAGCTTGCGAAATGAGCTTGCGAATTAAGCTTGCGAACTGACCGACAAGCCGAGAGCGCCGTCGCCGTGGACTACGTTGAGCGCGTCAACCGCGCGATCGATCACATCGTGCGCAACCTCGCCCAGCCTTTGAGGTTGGCGGAAGTGGCCGAGGCGGCCTGCTTCTCGCCCTTCCACTTCCACCGCGTTTTCAAGGCCCTGCTCGGGGAGACGCTGAGCCAGTTCGTGAAGCGGCAGCGGCTTGAGCGGGCGCTGTACCTGATGTCCCACGCGCCCAAGCGCTCGCTGACGGACGTGGCCCTGGACTGCGGCTTTGCCTCGTCCTCCGACTTTTCTCGCAGCTTCAAGCAGCACTACGGCCTGCCCCCCAGCGTGTTCGACCTCGAGGCCTTCCGCAACGCCAGGCGCGAGGCGTTCGAACGTGTCTTGTCTAGTCAAGTTGGATCTCCCGGCTTCACAAGCCTGCCGGCGGGCCAGAACCCGGACGGCTTCGAGGTCAAGCTTCGCGACCTGCCCGCGCGCACGGTGGCCTACATCCGCGTCCTCAATTCCTACCGCGAGGGCGCGGCGCAGGCCGCCTGCGAACGGCTGCTCGCCTGGGCCGTCGAGCGCGGCCTGGCGGACGGCCAGTGGCTGGGCTACATGTGGGACGAGCCCGAGATCGTCGCCCTGGCGGATTGTCGCTACGACGTTGCACTGGTGGTGGGCGATGTCGAGCCGGTGGGTGAGATCAGCCGCTTCGAGTTCCCGGCCATGCGCGTGTCCGAGGTCGTCTTGAGCGGTGACATCACGCTCGAGACCCGCGCCATCGACTGGCTGTACAAGACCTGGCTGCCGCACAGCGGCTACGTGCCAGACGACCAGCCCGCCTTCGAGGCCTGGATCGGTCGGCCGTTCGCCCACGGGCACGCGCATTTCGAGATCGCTTGCCAGCTGCCGGTCAAGCCCGGCTGAACTGTGGATTGATGACCCGGGCAGACTTGCCGCATTCAGAGCGCCCAGGCGGCAAACCCCGAGGGGCTACACGATGAACAGCCTATCGTGGGTCTTGCAGGTGCTCGCCGTGCTGATGTAGGGAGCGTCGGACGGCATGAAGGTCTTCATGTTTGACAACTTCAGCCAGCAGGATTGGTCCTTTGATGCGTTGCCGCGGCAAGCCTGGCTGGTCCTGGGCATCGTCAAACTCATCTGCACGGGCGGGCTCGTCGTGCCCGCCGCCTTGTACTGGCAGCCGGTGCTCACGGTGGTGGCCGCCACGGTGCTGGCGATCGAGGGCCCCGGCCGGGGCGCCCCTAGAGTCGAGGGCAGATGATCGCCACACTTCCCGCCGTCACGCGCGAACGACTGCGGCGCTTCATGCGCATCGTGCGCATGGCCACGGTCATCGGTGCGGGCGTCGGTGAAGTCCACGGCGTTGCGATTGCCGGCCCGGGCGCTCGCTCGCTGCTCGTTTCCCTGCTGATCTCGATCCCGATTGGTGTCATCGACGCCCTGCTTATGGCTTCAGAAGACGCACTGCGGTGGCTCTCCGCGGTAAATTGCCAGCTCGGAGGAATCTATGGACTCTGCCCTTGTCAAGCGCGACCCGGAAATCATGAGTGGAGCACTGTGCTTCTCGGGAACTCGTGTCCCTGTGAAGAACTTGTTTGATTGCCTCGAAGGCTCCTCGTCTCTTGAGGAGTTTCTTGAGGACTTTCCGGCTGTCTCTCGTAGCCGCGCCGTCGCCGTGCTGGAGGCAGCGCGAGAAAGTCTGGCGGCAGATGCGCCTACTGCTTGACGAATGCGTGCCGGCTCGCTTGAGGAAGGCGTTGCCCTCGCATCAAGTGTCCACTACCCGGCTTTGAAGGTTGGTCAGGCGTCAAGAATGGGAAGCTGCTCGCGCTCGCAGCAACCAAATTCGATGCGTTCGTCACCGTTGACAAGAACCTTTCGTATCAACAGAACACCTCAAGTTTGCCGGTCGCGGTGCTGGTATTAGACGCACTGTCAAACGAACTGCCGTACCTGCTACCGCTGATTCCCGCACTGGAGGTTGCGCTTGAAAATCTCAAACTCGGCAGTTACGTGCTGCTGCGGCCTAACCCCTCGCTCAAGCGGAGCCCCAACGGCGGGCCACCAGGCCCGGGCCGGTGGTACTGCGTACATTTTCACCAGCCCGGGCCTGGCGTCCCACCGTTGGCGCCCCCTTAGCTCGAACGTTAGGCCGCAGAACCCACCACTTTCGCGGTTCCGCGCCATCGTGTAAGGCAGAATGCAGTCATGGACTTCACGATCATCGGCGAGATCACGAACGCGGAGACCTTCGCCACCGGTTCAGGTATTTGAGAGCTTGCCCGCCTTCGCAGGCAGTATGGGCGTGGCAAGTGGCGAAAGAGAAAAGGTATAGACAGTGTTGTCCAACTCGACGCCCAGCGAGTCGCTCGCGTAGAGCTTGCGCGCGCGCCGGATAAGCACGGCAGCAAGGTCCGACCAAATAAGCCAATCGCGCGACTC
>JANMJI010000356.1:0-4686 GCA_031371275.1 Betaproteobacteria bacterium | reverse complement strand
GTTGATGGCCTCGCCGATCAATGCCCGCGCGCTGGCCGCCCAGGCCGACTGGAACAGCAAAGGCGACAACCGCTGGCTGCCGGCCACGCGCGACAGTGTCTGCTGGCCCTACAGCGTGGCGGTGCAGGGGCGCACGCTGCTAGTGGCCGATTCGGGCAACAACCGGGTCATGCTGTGGCCGCTGGACGGGGCCTGGGTATGAGCCTTTCGGTGCGCATGGATGCCCTACCCGCCGAAGTGCAGGTCACGGCCTTGAGGGCCGAGCAGTGGCGCGTGCGCGGCACCGTGCAAGGCGTCGGCTTTCGCCCCACGGCGTGGCGCATCGCCAGTGAACTGGGCGTGCTGGGCTCGGTAGCCAACGACGCGCAAGGCGTGCTCATCATCGCGGTGGCACCCGCCGATGTGCTGGACACGCTGGCCCACCGCCTGCGTGCCGATGCACCGCCGCTGGCCCGCATAACGTCCATAGAGCGTGTGGCGGCGGCAACCCCCTTCCCGCTGCCCGCCGCCTTCTCCATCGTTGCCAGCCAAGGCGGCGCGCCGTACACCGCGGTGGCCGCCGACGCCGCCACCTGCGCCGCCTGCACGGCAGAAATCTTCGACCCCTTCGGCCGGCGCTTTCGCTACCCGCTGACCAACTGCACCCACTGCGGCCCGCGCCTGTCCTTTGTCACCGGCGTGCCCTACGACCGCCCGTTGACGACCATGGCCGGCTATGCGATGTGCGCTGCCTGCCGCGCCGAATACGCATCCCCCGCCGACCGCCGCTTTCATGCCCAGGCCATCGCCTGCCACGCCTGCGGCCCCAAGCTGGTGTTGAAGCGGCTGGACGGCCGCGCCTTCACCACCGACAGCTACACCTTTTTGGACGACTGCGACGCCGCCGGCACGCTGCTGGCGCGCGGCCACATCGTCGCCATCAAGGGCCTGGGGGGCTACCAGCTGGCGTGCGACGCCACCCAGGCCGACGCGGTGGCGCGTTTGCGTGCGCTGAAACGCCGCGAACGCAAGCCCTTTGCATTGATGGCCGCCGATGTGGCCGCGGTGCGCGTGTACGGCCATGTCGATGCGATCGAAGCCGGCGCATTGCAGTCGCCCGCCGCGCCCATCGTGCTGCTGCAACGCCGCAGTGACAAAGCCGCCAGCCCGCTGGCCGAGGCGGTCGCGCCCGGGTTGAACACGCTGGGTTTCATGCTGCCCAGCACCGGCGTTCACCACCTGGTGTTGCGCCGCATGAAGCGCCCCATCGTGCTGACCAGCGGCAACCTTAGCGACGAACCGCAGGCCATCACTCTGGACGACTTCGCGCGCCGCTTCGCCGAGGGCGTGGACTTCGTGCTCGACCATGATCGCTCCATCGCCCGGCGTGTCGATGATTCGGTGCTGCGGGTGATGGATGGCGAGCCGCGTGTCTTGCGCCGCGCGCGCGGCCACGCACCCGAACCCATCGCCATGCCGGCGGGCTTTGAGGCCGCACCCCATGTGCTGGCCTATGGCGGCGAGTTGAAAAACACCTTCTGCCTGCTGCGCGGCGGCCAGGCCGTGTTGTCGCAACACCTGGGCGACCTGGAAGACGCCGCCACGCAGGCCGACTACCGCCGCACGCTGGCCGCACTGCAAGATTTCTTCGCCTTCAGGCCACAACTGCACGCCTGTGATGCCCACCCCGAATACCTGTCCAGCAAGCTCGCGCACGACATCGCAGCACGCGATGGCATGCCCATTGACGAAGTGCTGCACCACCACGCCCACATCGCCGCGTGCCTGATCGACAACGGCTGGCCGCTGGCCGCCGGCCCGGTCGTCGGCGTGGCGCTGGACGGCCTGGGCTACGGCAAACAGGGCGACAACGGCGCGCTGTGGGGCGGTGAATTTGCCATCACCGACTACACGTCCTTCAAACGGGTGGGCACCTTCAAACCCGTGGCCTTGCTGGGCGGCGAGAAGGCCACGCACGAGCCCTGGCGCAACACCTATGCGCACCTGATGGCCGAATTGAAATGGCCGTCTTTCACGATGAATTACAACGAATTGGAATTGCACCAATTCCTGACTGCGCAACCCAGGGCCTTGCTCGACAACATGCTGGCGAAGAACATCAATTCACCGCTGGCCACCTCGTGCGGGCGATTGTTTGACGCCGTGGCCGCCGCGATGGGCATCTGCCGCGAACAGGCGGCCTACGAAGGCCAGGGCGCGATAGAGCTGGAAGCGCTGGTGGACGACGAGGTGATGCGTTTCGAGGATGAAGCACTCGGCTACCCCTTCGGCATTCCGCGCTTGAAGGGCAGCCACATGCCCTATGTCGAACCGCTGGCGATGTGGACAGCGCTGCTGGGCGACCTGATCCTGAAAACGCCCGTGCCGACGATGGCCGCGCGCTTTCACAAAGGCCTGGCCAAGGTCATCGTCGCCATGGCAGACAAGCTGGCCCGCGCGCACGACGAAGACAAGCCCTTGCGCACCGTGGCCTTGTCGGGCGGCGTGTTCCAGAACAAGGTCTTGCTCGAAGCCGTGACGCTGCGGCTGCGCGCTGCCGGCTTCACCGTACTGACCCACCACCGCGTGCCCTGCAACGACGGTGGCCTCTCACTTGGGCAGGCGGCGGTGGCCGCAGCGCGAGCAATGGCGGTCGCAAACCAGAACCAGGAGACATCCGCATGTGCTTAGGCATTCCCGGCAAGATCATTGCGATCACGCACCATGTCAACAAGCTCGCCACCGTTGAAGTGCTGGGCGTGCGACGTGAAATCAACATCGCCTGCATCGTCAATGCCGAACACCCGGTGGACGCGTGTGTCGGCGACTGGGTGCTGGTGCATGTGGGCTTTGCGATGAGCCGCATCGACGAAACCGAGGCCAGGCTAACGCTGGAAGTGCTGCACATGCTGGGCGAAGCGCAGGCCGAGTTGCGCAGCATGCAAGAGGCCGATGCGGCGGTGGCGGCTTCATGAATTCCGACCCCGCGCTGGCCGGGCTGTACCCGCATCTGGCGCCCCGCGGCGCGCGGCCTGACCCTGCCGCGCTGAACGCCGCCTTGCTTGAATCGGTGCGCCAGAAAGCCGCCGACAGCGTGTTGGTCAAACAGCGCTTCTTCAGCGACAACGCACCGGCCATCGTCGACGCGGCACAAATGCTGGCGCGCTGCTACCGAGGCGGCGGGCGGCTGTACACCATGGGCAATGGCGGGTCGAGCTGCGACGCGGCGCACCTGGCGGTCGAATTCCAGCACCCTGTTACCGCCGGCCGCCCGGCACTGCCTGCGGTGAACCTGAGCCAGGACATGGCCATGATTACCGCGGTGGCCAACGATGTCGGCTTCGTGCATGTCTACACCCGCCAGGTGCTGGCCCATGTGGGCGCGCGCGACTGCCTGGTGGGCATCTCCACCAGCGGCAATTCAGACAACCTGCTGGCCGGCTTTGCGGCGGCCAAACGCCAGGGTGCGGCCACGTTGGGCCTGGCCGGTGGCGAGGGCGGCCGCATGCGTGCCAGCACCGATGTCGACCTGTGCCTGGTGGTGCCCACCGACAGCATCCACCGCGTGCAGGAAACGCATGTGGCGCTGTACCACATCCTGTGGGATTTGACGCACACGCTGCTGGCCGATGACCGCAGCCCCGGGGGCGCGCGATGAAATACGCCGACGAGTTTCGTGACCCAGAATTGGCCAAGTCATTGGTCAGCGCAATTACCGCGTTGGCCAACACACTGGTGGCCGGCAAGCCACGCCCTTTGCAGGTCATGGAAGTGTGCGGCGGCCACACCCACACGATCTTTCGTTATGGCTTGAAAGACCTCTTGCCCCCCAGCATCGAGTTCGTCCACGGCCCCGGCTGCCCCGTGTGCGTGCTGCCGATGGGGCGGGTGGACGACTGCGTGGCCATTGCCGAACACCCGCAGGTCATCATGACGACCTTTGGTGACGCGATGCGCGTGCCGGGCTCGAAGAAAAGCCTGCTGCAAGCCAAGGCCGAGGGCGCCGATGTACGCACCGTTTATTCGCCATTGGATGCGCTGAAGCTGGCGCAAAAACACCCCGACAAAGAGGTCGTGTTCTTCGGCCTGGGCTTCGAGACCACGATGCCCAGCACCGCGATGACGGTGCTGCAGGCCGAGGCCACCGGCGTGCGCAACTTCTCGCTATTCTGCAACCACATCACCATCATCCCCACCGTCAAGGCCATTCTCGATTCGCCCGATTTGCAGATCGACGGCTTCCTCGGCCCCGGCCATGTCAGCATGGTGATAGGCACGCGGCCGTATGACTTCATCGCGCACCAATACCGCCGGCCGCTGGTGGTGGCGGGCTTTGAGCCACTGGACATCTTGCAGTCGCTGTGGATGGTGCTCAAGCAACTGCACGAAGGCCGCTGCGAGGTTGAAAACCAATACAAGCGCATCGTGCCGACCGAAGGCAACGCAGCGGCGCTGGACGCCATCACGCGCGTCTTCGAATTGCGCGAATTTTTCGAATGGCGCGGTCTGGGCTCGATAGACCATTCGGGCATTCGCATGCGCAAGGCCTACGCGGCGTTTGACGCAGAACGCAAGTTCTCGGTGCCCAACCTGAAGATTGCCGACCCCAAGTCTTGCCAATGCGGTGAGGTGTTGAAAGGCGTCATCAAGCCGCAGCAATGCAAGGTGTTTGGCAGCCTGTGCACGCCCGAAACACCGCTGGGCGCG
>JANMJI010000358.1:0-13941 GCA_031371275.1 Betaproteobacteria bacterium | reverse complement strand
CATGCAACTGGTGTCGGCCGCCGGCGCCACGCTGGTGCTGGCGCTGCCGGCGCTGTGGGTCTGGCAGACGCCGCAGGGCGCGCTCAGCTGGGCCCTGGTGGCGGCCTGCGGTTTGCTGGGCGGCCTGGGCCACCTGGCCGTGGCCATGGCCCATCGCTACGCGTCAGCGGCCGTGCTGGGACCGTTTTTGTACCAGCAGATTTTGTACATGACGCTGTGGGGCTGGCTCTTCTTCAGCCAGGTGCCTGATGCTTTTGTGGTGGCCGGCGCGGTGGTGGTGGTGGCCAGTGGCCTGTACCTGTTGTGGCTGGAGTGGCGGCGCGCCTGAACGTGTTGCCCGGGTGCGAATTACTTCACAGCCCAGCCCTCCCATTCAAGTCCCAGCCCAAGCGCCCGAAAACAGAGGCATCGCGTGGCGCCTTTGTGCCACCGCACAGCGTTCTTGGGGACTTTCATGGCCAGCACCATCGCCGTGGGTGAGTTGCGCGTCGGCATGTTCATACAGCTCGACGGCGGCTGGTTGTCGCATCCGTTTGCCGTGTCCAGCTTCAAGCTGTCCACGCCGGATCAAATCGCCACGCTGCGCGGTCTGGGGCTGCGTGAAGTGCGCTGGGTGCCGGAAAAAAGCGACATTGAAGTGCCCATCGAAGCCGAACAGGTAGCCGGCCATGAAGCCAGCCCTGAAGCCAGCCGTGCAGCCACTTTGAGCAGCACCCAGGCGGACGCTGAGCAAAGCGCTCAACAAGCCGCCCATAGCCGGCGCGAAGCGCTGGCCGACCAGCGCGAAGCCTCCAAGCGCTGCGAGCGCCAGCACGCCGAAGCCTCACGCGTGTGGCGCCAGGCCAGCGACGCCCTGGGCGCCAAGCCGCAGCAGGCCGGCCGCACTGGCGTGGCGCTGGCGCGTGCCATCTTGGACAAGATGCTGGGCGTGCAGGACATCGCCGTCCGCCTGGTGTCCGGTGGCGGCGACCGTGCGGCCGCGCATGCGCTCAACGTGGGCGTTATTTCTTTGTTGATTGGCCGCACCCTGGGCTTGACTGAGAGCGAACTGCTGGACCTGGGTGTCGGTGCGCTGATGCACGATGTGGGCAAAAGCCAGGTCGCCGAGCGCTTCCGTCACGCCGAAGATGGTTTCAGCGCCACTGAGACAGCCGCCTACCGCGAGCACGTGGCCAAGGGCGTGGCCCTGGGGCAGCGCATGGCGCTGTCGGTGGGCGCGCTCAAGGTGCTGGCCCAGCACCACGAGCATGCTGACGGCAGTGGCTTTCCGCTCAAGGTGGGTGGTGAAAAACTGACCATGGCCTCGCGTGTCGTGGCGCTGGTCAACCGCTACGACAACCTGTGCAACCCGCAGACGCGCACGCTGGGGCTGACGCCGCACCAAGCCGTGTCGGTGCTGTTTGCGCAAGGGCGCGACCGCTTCGATGGCGCTGTGCTCAACGCCCTCATCCGCATGATGGGTGTCTACCCGGCCGGCTCGCTCGTGCAGTTGACCGACGACCGTTTTGCGATGGTGGTGGGTGTCAATTCCAGCCGCCCGCTCAAGCCGCGGGTGTTGGTGCACGAGCCCAATCTGCCAGCCAGCGAAGCGCTGCTGCTGGACCTCGAGCAGTGCCCCAACATCGGCATACGGCGCAGCCTGCCGGCGGCCAAGCTGCCGGCGGCGGCCATCAAATACCTCGACCCGCGTCCGCGCGTGTCTTACTACTTCGAAGCCCTGCAGCAAACGGTGCACGAAGAGGTGGTGGCGTGAAGGCCAGCGCATGACGCTGGCACCGCCCGTGCCCATGCCGCCCAGCGCACTGCTGGCGGCCCTGCCGCACCCTGCCTGGCTGGTGGACCTGGCCAGCCAGTGTGTGCTGCAAGCCAACGACGCTGCGGCCACGCTGTTGGGTCAAGCTGCACAGCAGCTGGTGGGCCAGCCGGCGCAGGGCCTGGCCACGTCGCCCGAAGACATGGCCTGGTGGCAGGCCGCAGCGCTGGGCGAGACTTCGCCTCTGCATTCCGACACCGTGGTGAGCCTGAGCGACGGCCGCAGCCTGCATGTCAGCCGCAGCCTGCGGCTTGTGCCCATGGCCGCTGCTGGCCAATTGGCGGTGCCAGCAGTGCCAGCGCTGCCAGCAGTGCCAGCAGTGCCAGCGATGCCAGCGGTGTTGGTGCTTCTGGTCGACCGCAGCGCAGAACAAGAGGCGCAAGCGCGGCGCGAAGAGCTGCTGAGCGAGCTGCAAGCCACGCTGGAAGCCACCGCCGACGGCATCCTGGTTACCGATCTGGGCGGCCGCGTCAGAACCTTCAACCGCCGTTTTGCCCAGATGTGGGCCATGCCAATGGAGCTGCTTGCGCAGCATGACGACAACGCCGTGCAGGCCTGGATGAGCCGCAGCCTGCTCGACCCGGCGGCCTATGAGCAGCGCTTGCAGTCGCTGGCACAAGCGTCGCTGGTGGCCGCCACCGACAAGCTGCAACTGGCCAGCGGCCAGGTGCTGGAAAGGGTCACGCGCCCGCTCTTCAACGCCGGCCGGCCGCAGGGCCGTGTATGGTCGTATCGCGACCTCACCGAGAGGCTGGCGGCGCAAGAACGCATCGAAGCGCTGACCGTCACCGACGCGCTCACCGGCCTGCCCAACCGCGCCAGCCTGAACACGCGGGTGCAGGCCGCGCTGCCCCGTTCGCGCAGCGACCGCCAGCCGCTGGCGCTGCTGGTGATTGACCTTGACCGCTTCCGCCACATCAACGACAGCCTGGGCCACGAGGTTGGCAACCGCGTGCTGCTGGACGTGGGGCAGCGCATCCAGGGCTGCTTGCGTGACGACGACATGCTGGCGCGCCTGGGTGGTGACCAGTTTGCGGTGGTCGTGGGCGGCGCCGACGCGGCCAGTGCCGAGACCACGGCCAAGCGCATCTTGAATGTGGTGGCGCAGCCGTGCAGCCTGGACGGCGCGCAGTTCACGCTGACGTGCAGCATAGGCGTGGCGCTGGCGCCTTCACACGGCCACAGTGCTGACGAGTTGGTGCGCCATGCCGAAGCCGCCATGCGCGCCGTCAAGCTGGCCGGCCGCGCCAACTGGCGGCTGCACCAGGCGCGCGCCAAAGTAGACCGCCGTGGCCACATGAAGCTGGACCACGCCATGCGCCAGGCCTTGGTCAGCGGGCGCTTTCGGCTGCACTACCAGCCGCAGGTCAATCTGCAAGACGGCCGCGTCACGGGCGCCGAAGCGCTGCTGCGCTGGCGCGACCCCGAACTGGGTGAAGTCGCGCCGGCGCGCTTCATCCCCGTGGCCGAAGACAGCGGCTTCATCGTCGCCATCGGCGACTGGGTGTTGAGCCAGGCCGTGCGGCAGGCCGCGCTTTGGTACCAGCGCGGGCATGCGATGCCGATTGCCGTCAACGTCTCGGCGCTGCAGTTCAAGCAGCCGCAGTTTGTCGACCGCGTGGCCAGCGTGCTGGCCGTCAGCGGCGTGCCGGCGCCGCTGCTGGAATTGGAGTTGACAGAAAGCATCCTGGTGCACGACGCCGACGAAGCCCTGCACCGGCTGCATGCGCTGGCCCGGCTGGGGGTGCGTTTGTCCATCGACGACTTTGGCACCGGCTATTCCAGCCTGGCCTATCTGAAGCGCTTTCCGATCGGCAGGCTGAAGATAGACCGCAGCTTCGTCAGCGGCCTGCCCGGCGACGAAAGCGACGCCGGCATCGTGCGCGCGATTCTGCAAATGGCCCGGGCGCTGAACATGAAGGTCATCGCCGAGGGTGTGGAAACCGAGCCGCAGCGCCAGTTCCTGCAGGCCGAAGGTTGTGATGAATTCCAGGGCTGGCTGTACGCGCCAGCGCTGGACAGCCTGAGCTTTGAGCAGCGACTGGCGCAGGCCCTGCCCGCGCCAGCGGCGGTGGCGCCGGGCCAGCGTATCCGGCTGGTGCGCAGTTAGCCGCGCAGTCAGCCGCGCGGTCAGCGGCGCAGTCAGCCACGCAATGAGCGGCGCAGGCGGCTGCACAATCAAGCCCCCAGAGTTTCGCTGTCGCCCCGCCACGATGATCTACAAATTCAAGAGCCCGGCCACCGGCGACCTCATCATGCTCGGGCCGCAGGGCGACCAGATGCTGCGGCTGCTGGGCCGTGAGCCGGCGGCCCAGGGCATCATCGAAGTGGCAAGCATGGCGGCGGCCATCGCTGCGCTGCAAGCCGCCGTGGCGGCCGAAGCAACACCGGCGCCCGACACCGATGAAGCTGCCGCTCCCGGGGTCGGCCTGCGCCAGCGCCTGTGGCCGATGGTCGAGATGTTGCGCCGTGCCCAGGCCGCTGATGCGGCCATCGTGTGGGGCGTTTGAAGCCGCCATCCAGGCCCGCGCCACCCGCATCCCAAGCCCTTCGAAAGCCCGACCATGAAGCTCTGGAGTGACAGCTGGACCAACGGCGACCGCATCCCGGCGCGCTACGCCGCCGGCAAGCCCGACGGTGCTGGCCGTGCCAGCTTCAGCGACAACCTCAACCCGCACCTGGTGTGGAGCGAACTGCCGGCCGGTGCGCAGTCGATGGTCTTGATCTGCCACGACTTTGACGTGCCCACGCGCGCCGACGATGTCAACCAGGCCGGCCGTGAAATACCGGCCGACCTGGCGCGCGCCGACTTCTTTCACTGGGTGCTGATAGACCTGCCGCCGCAGCCCACGGTGATCGCCGAAGGCGAGTTCAGCCGCGGCTTCACGCCCCATGGCAAAGCCGGGCCGGACACGCTGGGCGGCGCCCGCCACGGCCTCAACGACTACACCGGCTGGTTTGCCGGCAACCCCGACATGGCCGGCCACTACTTCGGCTACGACGGCCCCTTTCCGCCCTGGAACGATTCACTCGTCCACCACTACGTCTTCACGCTCTACGCGGTGTCTTTGCCCAGGCTGCCGCTGGAAGGCGTGTTCGGCGGCCAGCAGGTGCGTGAAAAACTCGCCGGCCGGGTGCTCGCCGAGGCCACGTTTTCAGGCACCTACAGCCTGAACCAGCGTTTGCTGGACGAATAGCTTGCGGGAGCCGACGCGGCTTTTCGTGCTGCGCCATGGCCAGACGGCCTGGAACGCCGAGATGCGCATCCAGGGCCAGATGGACCTGCCGCTGGACGACACCGGCCGCTGGCAGGCCGCGCGCCTGGCGCAGGCGTTGGCCGGTGAAGACCTGGCCGCCGTGTACAGCAGCGACCTGCAGCGCGCGCTGGCCACGGCACAGGCTTTGGTGGCCAGCACCGGCGCGCCGCTGCACACCAACCCGCTGCTGCGTGAACGTGGCTTCGGTTGTTTTGAAGGCCAGCTCTACGCCGACATCGAACGCGACTGGCCCGCACAAGCGCAGCGCTGGCGCCGCCGCGAAGCCGACTTCGGCCCCGGTGGTGGTGAGGTGCTGCAAGCCTTCTACACGCGCTGCGTAGACACCGTGTGCGCGCTGGCTGCGCAGCACCCGGGCCAGACCATCGCCATCGTCGCCCATGGCGGTGTGCTGGACTGTTTGTACCGCGCTGCCGTGGGCCTGGCGCTGGACGCACCGCGCAGCTGGCAGCTCGGCAACGCGACCATCAACCGGCTGCTGTTCAATGGCGTGGGGCTGGCGCTGGTGGGCTGGAACGACACGGGCCACCTCGAAGGCGGCCCGTTGGCGTGAAGGGCACAAGCGCTGGGCGGGCTTCAGCGCCTGATTTCCTTCCACGCATTCTTTGCCGGCAGGATGGTCTGACCCAGCGGCAGCGGGGTGCTCTTGATGGAGCGGTCTGACAACTGCATCGTGCCATGCAGATGGCCGCTGCTGTCACGCAGCACGACCACGCGTGACGACGTGGCGTTGGCCGACAGCAGTGTTGAAGCGCTGCCCGCCGCGCCCGTCACCGGCGTGCCGGTGGTGATGTCCACCAGGTACTGGTAGGACTGCTGCGAGCAGTCTGAAGCGCCGTTCTTGTTGGTGACGAAGACCAGCGCGCCATAGGCCACGATGGGGTCGGTGTTGACCTGCTCGCCGGCCGGCAGGTCGAAGTACCAGCCGCGTCCGCTGGCCCATGTCACGGCCGCGCCGCTCAGTTCGGGGTTGGCACCGCGGGTGTAGGTGCGGGCGACCAGACCCGAGCGCGCGTTGGACAGCGTGCTGCCGTCGGCGAGGGCGTAAAACGAGCGTGTCGATGCGTTGCCGAAATCGCCGATGTCCAGGATGCGGCCAGCACCGATCAGGATCACGCGCTTGCCGCTGATCATCACCAGTTCAGGCGCCGTCGTGACCGGCTGCACCACGCCGCCCGCGTCCTTCAGGATGGCCACCTTGTCGGGCACGATGTCGGTGCTGCCGCTGGCCTGCAAATCGAAGCGCCAGACATTGCCCAGCAGGTCGCCGCCATAGGCATAGCGCACCGTGCCGTCGGACTCGAAAGACGCCGAGATTTGCGCCAGGCCGGCTTCGGTGCTGCCGCCGGGCGCGCCGTCGGTGGTGCGAAAGCTCTTGATGAAGGCGCCGGTGGCGGCATTCAGCACCCACACGCGGCCCTTGCCGTCGCCGATCGTCAGGCCGTTGTCGTAGCCCGAGGTCAGCAGCACCACGTCGGTCAAAGTGCCGCTGAGGGTGGCGCGTGCAAACACCGGCTTGCCGACGGTGTAGCCCATGTTGGCGCGGTTGGTCACGTCGCTGGCCGCCGGGAAAACCCACTTGGAAAGCGCGGCTGCGGCGGCGGCGTCTGCCGGGCGCGGCGAGCCCACGTTCAGCGCGTAGTAGCTGCGGCCGGCCGCACCCAGGCCGCCGACCAGCATCTTGGTGCCGCTTTGCAGGCGGGCGTAGTTGGGCGTGGCGTCGAGCAGCGTGTTGTAGACCCAGCCGCGCTGCACAGACTTGCCGATGTTGCTGAGCAGATCTGGCGGCAGGTAGGCCCACAGCTCGTCGCCGCTGGTCGTGTCGATGGCGTGCAGCATGCCTTCGCCAGAGGCGATGTAGACCATGCGCTCATCGCGCCCCAGCACGGGTTCGGCATTCACCACCGGGCCCAGCAGGCTGTTGCGCAAGCGCACGGTGGTGCCCTCCCCGGTGCGGCTGCCGCTGATGTAGTCCACCACCTGCTGGTTGGTGAAGGTGATGATGTCGGGGTTGACGGTGACGCCGAAGTTGGTGGCGTTGAAGGTCAGCCCGCTGTTGGCGGTGTAGCCCGAACTGAAGAGCTTGCGCGTGGACCAGGTGGCCGAAGCCAGCCGCGTTGCCGCCGACCAGGTGACAGCGCTCGAGATCACCGCCGTGGCGGTGTCTATGGACCGCGCTTCCAGGTCGCCCGTCCAGCCGCGCGGGTTGTAGGAGCCCAGGTAGGCCTTGCCGTCGCTGCGGTCCAGGTTGACGGCGCTGACCGCGACGCCGCCCTGTGCGCCGTCGGCACCCACGATGTCGGTGAAGGCGCTGTACAGCTTGGCCGCCGTTTCAGACGACGCGGTGGCCACATACATCTTGCCGCGGCCGTTTATGGTGGCGTGCCACAGGTCGTCTACCGCCGACGGGTTGAAGTCGGTGTTCGGGTTGACCCACGCGCCGGTGGTGGTGGGCAGCGGCGTGGTTTCGCCCAGGAACAGGTCGCCCTTGGCACCCAGCGAAAGCGCATAGGTGTTCATGTGCGGGCTGGCGTTGGTGTCGCTCGTGCTGGTCGGCACCTTGCCGGCCGGGAAGGTGGCGTCGCCCAGCTTCAGCGTGTAGTACGACAAGGCAATGTCGGCCAGCGTGCCCGCATAGGTGGTGGCATAGGGCGCACCGCTGCCATAGGTGCTGGGGGTGTAGCTGGGTGGCGATGTGCTGCTGGCCGATGCATAGCCGTCGGTCAATATGAGTGCCGCGTTGCGCTGGCAGGCGTACTGGATGGGCCCGGCGGTCTGCTGGAATTCATAGCCGATGCGGTTCAGCGTCGGGCGTGTCGGCGTGCCCACGTCGGTGTCGATCTCGTACAGCATCTTCAGCACCGCCTGGCCATTCAGCGTCGGGCTGGAGTTGTCCAGATCGAACATCTGCACGCGGGTCGTGTTGGCCGGCAGCACGTTGAATTTGACGACACCCATGCTCAGCCCGGTCAAGCCTTCGAGCGTGCTGCCCATTGCCGCATTGGCCGACAGGCGGCGCTTGCGGTGGTACTGAAACCAGTTCGCAAAGTTCTGCTTTTCCTGTGCGTAGCTGCGCCCGCTGGGGTAGGCGGGGACGGTCGAGCGGATCTCGATGCGGCGCAGCTTGACGCCGTCGGGCGCCAGTGCGCAGTCGCGCACGGCGACGCTGACGCTGGCCGCCGGCAGCGTGCAGTTCCACGCGCCGCTGGCCTTGATCCAGTAGGTGGCCGGCCAGTAGTTCATGGCCACCTTGGTGACCTGGGTGGGCAACGCCGGTTTGTCGTTGGCGCCCACCGCCGTCCACGCGCCGCAGCTGCCGATGTCGGTGTCGCACACGCTGGTGCTGGCGCCGGCCGGCAGCGTCATGCCGAAGACCGCGGTGAAGTAGCGGCCAGCCAGAATGCTGGCACTGCGCGTGAGGGTCAGGTCCACCGTGTTGAGGGGGCCGCCATAGATCGGGTGGCCGCGCGCGGCGGTGGCGGTGGCGTCGGTGAAGGCGGCGTAGGTGTTGGCCTTGGCCCACGGGTGGTAGGTGACAGACGGATCGTAGTACTGCGGGTTGTAGTCGGAAGCCCGCGACCAGGCCATCTCGCTGGTCGGCGGCAGGGCCCAGTCGCCATAGGTCTGCTCGGGCTTGATGTTCTGGCCGCTGCCGCCGCCGCTGCTGTAGTTGTTGGGGAACAGGTAGAAGTAGCGCCGCCAGGTCGACGACCAGTACTCGCCCAGGTTGATGTGGCGGTAGTAAGCGCCAGCGGCGTCCCAGCCGCGGCCGGTGTCGAAGTTCCACCAGAACATGCCGTCGCTGGTGTTGAGCATGATCTCGGAGTCCATCGAACCCGAATCGTCCATGCCCAGAATGACGTTGGGCTTGGCCAGCACCGAAGCCTTCAGCGGTAGTTCGGCCAGGTTGGTGGCGTGCGAGCCAACACCGCCCAGCAGCGCGGCCAGGGCCAGTGTGCTGACGGCAAGTTGTGCGGCTGATTTCATGGCGTGCCTTTGCAAAAAGTGAGCGGGCGGCGTGCCGCCTAACCCTTGGTAATCAGTGACTGCACCCAGGTCTCGGTGTCCTTGGGCCCGGTGACGCGCACGGTGATGCGGAACTGGCGTGAATTCGGTGGGTCCAGTGCTTCGCGGCCGTAGACGTTGCTCTCGGGCGACTGCGGTATCTGCTTGACCAGGCACTGGCGCAGCGTGTTCGTCACCGGCGCGGTGTTGCACATGCGTTCTGCGACATAGCGCACCGAGTAGCTGCCGACGACGACCTCGGGCGCCGCAGACCAGGTGATGTTGGGGATGCCGGTGGTGGCGTCAGCGGCCTGTACCGTGGCCCAGTACCAGCTGCCGGCGTTGGTCTCTTCGTTGCTGAGTGCCTTGACCGCTGCGTAGGCCGTGTTGGTGCCGACTTCAGAGGCCTGCAAAGAGGCTTCGCGGTAGCCGCTGTTGCCGGTGGCCAGCGAGCCGATTTCGGTCAGCCGCGCCAGCGCCAGGCCGCCCAGCAGCATCACCGACATCAGCATCAGCACCACCAGCAGGGTCACGCCGCGTTCCGATGGCCCCGCGACCGCCGAGCAAGGCCGCAGGCCCTGACTTTGAATGTGAGTGGACTTCATCATGGCCCCATGCCTATCACCAGGTTGCGCAGCGGCACGACGACGATGGCGGTGCGGTAGCGGTAGCACTTCCAGTCCGTCACATCGGCTGTGACGGCAGCACCAAACAGCGTCGGCATGGTGGGCGTGGCTTCGCACAGGCCGGTGCCGGGGTTGGGTTTTTCAGCCTGCGGGCTGCGCGTGACGACACCGATTTGCAGCGCCCGCACGCGCGGCAGCAGGGCTGCCGTCATGGTCGCAAAACCGCCGGTGGCGCTTTCCCAGGTTTCCAGCGCCGTGCTGCCGGCGATGGCGTTGGCCATGCCGTACTGGGCCTTCAGCGCAATCACATTGCGCACCAGCACCACCGGGCTGCCCCCCAGCGGGCGTTCCAGCCGCAGGTCGGTGCCTTCCAAGCGGTAGCGCGACCAGCGCACCTCGCCCAGCAGCGCCACGCGGCCGATGTCGGGGTAGTCGTTGGCGGCGTAGGTGGGGTTGGTGGTGAAGCTGGCCTGGTTGTAGGTGCTGTTGCCGCCGCTGCTGCCAAAGGTCAGTGTCTGCGGCGTGTCGTCGGTGGCGTCGGCCACCGCGGTCACGCTGCGCACCAGGCAGGGCGAGCCCGGCGTGGGTGGGGTCAGCAACACGGCCTGGCCCACCGTCACTGGCAGCAATGAACGCAACGCGGCGCTGGTGCCGGTGCTGCTGGTCTTCAGCAGCACGTTGGCGCCCGCGGCCACCTGCGTGGACGACACCACGTCGATACGGTCACCGGCCGTTTCCGCCGTGATGGCCACCGGCGTGAAGGCAGCACCGTCTTGCACCACCGCACCGGCCACGCTGAAGTTGAGCTTGCTGCACAGGTACTTGGTGTCGCCGAAAAACCCCAGGCCGGCAGCGGCGACATCGTCGCGCAAGGCGGTCAACGCCGTGGTCGCGTTTAGCAGCGCGCCGCCGGTGCCGATGCCCTGGCGTTGTGACGCGGTGAACATCTGCGCACTGCCGGTGGCGGCCAGGCCCACCAGCAAGGCCACGACCATGCCGACCATGACTTCGATGATCGACACGCCACGCTGCGCGCGGGGGGTTTGGGGGTTATGGGCGTACATCGGTCTGGGTCGTCAAAGTGTGTGTGTCGCCAGAGTCCTTGCCGGTCCAGCTGATGGTCAAGGTCAGGCGGTCGGCGCCAGCGTTCAAGGCCGCGGCGGTGGTCACCGTGCCCGGCAGCGCCGCGGCCACGCGGGTGGCCCAGGCGGTGGTGCGGGTCTTGGCGCCGGCGTTGCCGCAGGTGCCGCTCTGCGGCTTGGTGTAGCAGGCCGCGTTGGCCACATCCACCAGCACCGTGCTGAGTTGTTCGCCGGCCAGTTGCGTGGCCAGCTGGCGCGATTGCGATTCTGTCGTCTGGGCCACCATGCGGCCCTGAAATCGCGTCATGGCCAGCATGCCGAAAGACAGTATGGCCAGCGAAATGAGTGCATCGAACAGTCCCACGCCGGCGATGCGAAAGCGTTGGGGGTGGCGGTTCTCAAGGAAATGTGGCTTGGTCACTTTCATTGATCCCCTTGGGGGGCGGTCGGCTGCGGCCGGCCTTGGGGCGCTCATGTGCAGCCGCTCTGGTAGTTGCCGCACAGCCGTATGGCGCCGCCGCCTTCGACCCGCAGCCCGGGGCAGCGGTAATCGGCAGAACAGCTAGCGCTGGCGTGCGAAAGGTTGATGGCCACCGCCGTCAGGTTGGCGGGCCAGCCCGAACTGCCAAAGCTGACGCTGCTGGTGGGCAGCAACACGCCGTCGGCCACCGTGCGCGTGCGCAGCGTGGTCGGGTTGTTGGGGTCGGTCAGGTCGGCCACGGTGATGGTGCTGCCCGATGTGGCCACCCGCACCACGCGGTTGCGTTTGATGGCTTCGCTTTGCGCAAACAGCGTTTCGCTGTACAGCGCGTTGCCGCTTTCGCGCAGCCGCGAATTGGTGCCGTAGTCAGCAAAAAAAGGTGCCGCCGACAAGGCCAGCAGCGAAGCGATGGCAAAGGCCACCATCAGCTCTATCAAGGTCATGCCACGCTGCATGCGCAGCCCGCTGTTCAGCTGTCGCATGTCGTGCCCCGGGTGGTCCAGCAGGTGGTGTTCGTGCCCAGCGGGTGGGCCGTGGTGGCGCGTGCGCCGGCCTGGGTGATGGTGTAGGTGTAGCCCACCATCTGCCCTGAACCGGTGGCCGTGGCGGTGTAGTTCTGTGCGCTGCTGGCGGTGATGCAGTCGACGCTGAAATTGACCACCGTGGGCAGTACCACGCCGCAGGTGGTGCCCGCGGTGCCGTAGTTGCCGGTGTCTTGGTAGCGCTGTTCCATGCGTGTGTAAAACGCCGACAGCCCGTCCAGCGCAACCGGCACGCGGGAACGCTGCACGTAGTTGCGGTACGACGGCAGTGCCACCGCAGCCAGGATGCCGATGATGGCCACCGTGACCATCACTTCGATGAGCGTGAAGCCGCGGTTTTTGGATGCCTGCATGCCGATGTCCTGCCGATCTGCCAAAGAGGGTTTGCAACGGCACCGGCGGCCCACAGGGGGCAGCGGTTTACCGCGTGTTCAGCAGGTGTATCGGCACTGCGGCGCGCGACTTGAGCGGCCCGAGTGCGAGCAATCGTTAATGGCGGGCAGCAAACGTCACACGCAGCGCGTGGCTGTGGCAAAACGCACGGCGCCAGTCGGGCGGCCGGCGGCCGACGGGCTCAAGACTCGAAAAGACCGTCCGACGCGCGAACCGGCGGCGCCAGGCCCAGATGCCTGAAGGCCGCTGCGGTGGCGATGCGCCCGCGCGGCGTGCGCTGCAAATAGCCCTGCTGGATGAGATAGGGCTCGATCACGTCTTCGATCGTGCCCGGCTCTTCACCGATGGCCGCGGCCACGTTGTCCAGGCCGACCGGGCCGCCGTCAAAACGGTGGATCACCGCTTCCAGCAGCTTGCGGTCCATCACGTCCAGGCCCAGCGGGTCGACGTCCAGCATCTTCAGCGCCTTGTCGGCCAGCGCCGCGTCGATGCTGCCGTCGCCCTTGACCTGCGCGTAGTCGCGCACGCGGCGCAGCAGCCGGTTGGCAATGCGCGGTGTGCCGCGGCTGCGGCGGGCGATCTCCATAGCACCGGCGTGGTCGGTGGGCACCTTCAGCAGGCGGGCTGAGCGGGTAATGATTCGCGTGAGTTCTTCGGCGGTATAGAACTCCAGCCGCGCGACGATGCCGAAACGGTCGCGCAGCGGGTTGGTCAGCATGCCCGCGCGCGTGGTGGCACCGACCAGCGTGAAAGGCTGCAGGTCGAGCTTGATCGACCGCGCGGCCGGGCCTTCGCCGATCATGATGTCGATCTGGTAGTCCTCCAGCGCGGGGTAGAGGATCTCTTCGACGACCGGGCTCAGGCGGTGAATCTCGTCGATGAACAAGACATCGTTTTTCTCGAGATTGGTCAGTATCGCGGCCAGGTCTTTCGGCTTTTCCAGCACAGGCCCCGAGGTCTGGCGCAGGTTCACACCGAGCTCGGCGGCCACGATGTGCGCCAGCGTCGTCTTGCCCAGGCCGGGCGGGCCGAACAGCAGCACATGGTCCAGCGCTTCGGCGCGGTGCTTGGCTGCGCCGATGAAGATTTCAAGCTGTTCACGGGCCTTGATCTGGCCCACGTATTCGGCCAGGCCCTTGGGGCGCAAGGCCCGTTCGATGGCTTCTTCATTGGGCGAAGCCGGACCGGCGCTGATGACGCGGCGGGTCGGTATTTCAGCCGGAGCGGGGCCGAAATCGTCGGTCTTGATGGCCATGGGCCGATTATGACGAGCGCCCTGCGCCGCAGCGCACCTACAGTCGGTGGCTGAAATTCCACATCTGGGGTGGCTGTGGCGATGGTGCCGGGCGCCCACCTAACAAGCAAAGTCAAGGACACACGATGAACCCGTTTCGCCCACTCGTTGCCGCTGCACTGACCTGCTGCGCGCTGGCCGCCCAGGCGCAGACCCCATCCCCACCCCGCGTGGAAGCCGCCTGGGCGCGACCCACCGTGGCCGGCCAGGCCGGCGGTGGCGGCTACTTGAAGATCACCGGCGGCAGCACGCCCGACCGCCTGCTGTCGGCCAGTGCCGGCGTCGCCAAGATGGTGGAGTTGCACACCATGGAGATGGACGGCAACGTGATGCGCATGCGCTCCATCGATGGCATCGACGTGCCCGCCGGCCAGGCGGTGGAGCTGAGCCCCGGCGGCAAACACATCATGTTCATGGGCCTGAACAAAAC